>QBLP01000050.1 GCA_003070825.1 Halanaerobium sp.
GCTGCTGTTAGTGTTGTTTTTCCATGGTCAACATGTCCTATTGTTCCTATGTTAACATGTGGTTTTGTTCTTTCAAATTTTGCTTTTGCCATTTTTTATTCCTCCTTAAAAATTTATCTATTCTCCAATAATTTCTTCAGCAATACTCTTTGGTGCCTGCTCATAATGAGAGAACTGCATTGTATAAGTTGCTCTACCCTGAGTTTTAGAACGAAGATCTGTTGAATAACCGAACATCTCAGAAAGTGGTACATGAGCACTAACAACCTGAGCATTACCTCGAGGCTCCATGCCTTCAACTTTTCCGCGGCGTCCATTAAGGTCACCCATTACATCTCCCATATATTCTTCAGGAGTAACAACTTCAACACTCATTACAGGTTCCAAAATTGCAGGACCAGCTTTTTTAGCTCCCTGTCTGAAGCCCATTGAACCAGCGATTTTAAATGCCATTTCTGATGAGTCAACATCATGGTAACTACCATCATTCAGTGTTACTTTAACATCAACAACTGGATAACCGGCAATAATTCCGTTTTCCATGGCTTCTCTAATTCCGTCTTCTACAGAAGGGATATATTCGCGTGGAATTGCTCCACCTGTAATCTTATCTTCAAATTCAAATCCTTCGCCTGCATCCTGTGGCTCAATATCAATCACAACATGACCGTACTGTCCACGTCCACCAGACTGACGGATGAATTTACCTTCAACACCAGTAACTTTTTTAGTGATTGTTTCACGGTAAGCTACCTTAGGTTTACCAATATTAGCATCAACCTTAAATTCTCTTAAGAGGCGGTCAACAATAACTTCAAGGTGTAATTCTCCCATACCCTCAATAATTGTCTGCCCTGTTTCCTCATCAGTGTGAACTCTGAATGTTGGATCCTCTTCTGCTAATCTCTGTAAAGCTTCACCCAGTTTATCCTGGTCGGCTTTACTCTTAGGCTCAATTGCAACACCAATAACTGGTTCAGGGAATTCCATTGCTTCTAAAATAATTGGATGATCCTGATCACAGATTGTGTCACCTGTACTTGTATTTTTAAGACCAACTAAAGCTCCAAGGTCACCAGCAAAAATTTCATCTCTTTCTTCACGGCGGTTAGCGTGCATCTGTAAGATACGGCCAACTCTTTCGCGAATATCTGCTGTTGCGTTATATACATATGATCCCGCTTCTAAAGTCCCTGAATAAGATCTAAAGAATGCTAACTTTCCAACATAAGGGTCAGACATAATTTTGAATGCTAGACCGGAGAAAGGAGCGTCATCATCAGCTTCTCTTACTTCAGTTTCTTCAGTTTCCGGATTAAAACCTTCAATTGGTGGTACATCAGTTGGAGAAGGCAGGTAATCTAAAACAGCATCCAGCAGCATCTGTACACCTTTGTTTTTAAAAGCAGATCCACATAATACTGGGATTACATTAACATTAAGTACTGCCTGACGCAGTAAATCTTTAATGTCATCAGTGCTTACTTCACCTTCTAAATATTTCATCATAAATTCATCATCTTCTTCAGCCAGCACTTCCATTAAAATTTCTCTGTATTCTGCTGCCTGTTCTTTCATATCTTCAGGTATTTCAACTCTTTCAAAATTAACACCAAGTTCATCTTCATAAACAATAGCGTCCATTTCTACAAGGTCAACAACACCATCAAAGCTGTCTTCACTTCCAATTGGAAGTTGAATTGGCACTGCATTAGCACCAAGTCTATCTTTCATCATGTCTACAGCTCTAAAAAAGTCAGCTCCCGTTCTATCCATTTTATTTACAAATGCAATTCTGGGAACTCCATATTTATCAGCCTGTCTCCATACAGTTTCGGACTGTGGTTCTACACCACCTACAGAACAGAATAAAGCAATTGCTCCATCTAAAACCCTTAAGGATCTTTCTACCTCAACTGTAAAGTCCACGTGTCCGGGCGTATCTATAATATTAATTCTATTCTCACGCCACTGACAGGTAGTAGCAGCAGAGGTAATTGTAATTCCTCTTTCCTGTTCCTGCTCCATCCAGTCCATAACAGATGCACCATCATGTGTTTCACCCATTTTATGAACTCGACCTGTATAGTAAAGAATTCTTTCTGTTGTAGTTGTCTTTCCTGCATCAATATGTGCCATAATACCAATGTTACGTGTTTTCTCTAGTGGAAATTGTCGGGCCACTATTCTCCCCCCTTATATAAAAATTATATACATCATCACGCAACTAAATTACCATCTGTAATGTGCAAAAGCTCTATTGGCTTCAGCCATACGATGGACTTCTTCTTTCTTTCTAACTGCGCCGCCTGTATTGTTGTATGCGTCTGTAATTTCTCCGGCAATTCTTTCTCTCATAGTTCTTTCACTACGACCTCTAGCTGCTGTTACTAACCAGCGTAATGCTAAAGTTCTTTTTCTATCTTCATCTACTTCTACTGGCACCTGATAGTTAGAACCACCAACACGTCTTGATTTAACTTCAAGAGCTGGTTTTATGTTCTCCAGTGCTTCATTTACAACTGTTAAGCCATCTTCACCAGTTTTTTCGGAGATGATATCAAGAGCACTGTAAAATGCTTTTTCTGCCAGTCCTTTTTTGCCATCCAGCATTAATTTGTTAATAATTCTGCTGACAACAACATTATCATATACTGGATCTGGTACTACATCTCTTTTTTCTGCTCTATTTTTGCGCACTAAAATCCCTCCTTTTACTTAGGTTTTTTTACACCATATTTGGAACGTCCCTGTTTTCTGTCTTCAACACCAGCTGTATCGAGTGCTCCTCTTACAATATGATATCTAACACCTGGTAAATCCTTTACTCTTCCACCTCTTACTAGTACAACAGAGTGTTCCTGTAAGTTATGTCCAATTCCCGGAATATAAGCTGTTACCTCTTTTCCATTGGTTAAACGAACACGAGCTACCTTTCTCAAAGCTGAGTTAGGCTTTTTAGGTGTAGCAGTATATACTCTAGTACAGACACCCCTCTTCTGTGGAGAACCCTCCAAAGCAGGAGCGGAAGTCTTCTTTTTAGTCTTTTCTCGTCCTTTACGGATCAACTGACTAATTGTCGGCATGCAATCCCACCTCCTTCCAATTATTTCAATAGAGCTGCAGAAGCTGCAGAAACATCGATCCCACAAATTCTGCCTAATTCATTTTTGCTTTCTACAATCTCAAAAGGAATATTATTATTATTAACAGCCTCAAGTATTTCTTTTTTTAAAGGCTGGTCAATATCTTTAGCTAAAAATATTTTTTTTACCTGATTTCCTGCTATAGCTTTTAATGTCTGTTTGCTGCCAACCAGCAGCTCATCAGTACTTGTTTCGCTTAGCATTTTAAGCAAACCTCCAGATCAAACTTTGTTGAGCACACTTAAGTATTTTAACAGCTTTAGAGTTCCATGTCAAGCTAAAATTAAAAAGAGTTTCTCCTTTTATTGATATTGTAAATTAAGAACTAATAAATAGATTTTCCCAGTCCAAATTCACCTGACAATAAAGGAGAAACTCTTCTGATTTATTTTAATGTTAATTTATCCATTTGGATTTAGATTAACTACTCGACATCAGTTAAATCCTCGGTTAAATCTCCAAACATGGTTCCATCTTCCTTAACTACATCTATATCTCTGTAATACTTCATTCCAGTACCTGCTGGAATCAGCTGTCCAATTATTACATTCTCTTTGAGTCCTAATAATGGATCAACCTTTCCATCCAAGGAAGCCTCAGTCAGTACTCTGGTGGTTTCCTGGAAAGAAGCTGCAGACAAGAATGAATCTGTAGCCAGTGAAGCCTTAGTGATACCGAGCAGTTCAGGTTTAGCAACAGCGGGTTCTTTATTCTCAGCTGCAACTTCCTCATTTGCTTTACGGAAATCATATCTGTTTACCAGACTTCCAGGCAGCAATTCAGTGTCACCAGGTTTTACAATCTTAAGTTTCTTCATCATCTGGCGAACAATTACCTCAATATGCTTATCATTAATTTCAACACCCTGTGAGCGGTAAACATTCTGAACTTCTTCTAAAAGATAATTCTGCACAGCTTTCTCGCCCTTAACTTTCAGCAGCACATTAGGATCAAGCGGACCTTCTGTCAGCTTATCACCAGCTGTTACATAGTCATCATCTTTAACAATCATCTTAGATCCGTAAGGAATCTTATATGTTTTCTTTTTGCCATCTTCATTTTCTACTACAACTCGCTTGGAGTTTTTCTTTTCGACAATGGTTACATAACCTTCTCTTTCGGTCATGATAGCCTGTCCTTTTGGAGTTCTACCTTCAAAAAGCTCTTCTACTCTAGGCAGACCCTGGGTGATATCATCACCAGCAACTCCCCCGGTGTGGAAGGTACGCATTGTTAACTGAGTACCAGGCTCACCAATTGACTGCGCAGCAATAATACCAATAGATTCTCCAATATCAACCTGCTTTCCTGTTGCCAGGTTGCGTCCGTAACATTTACGACAGACACCGTGCTGAGCTTCACAGGTTAAATTGGTTCTAATTTTTACTTTATCAATACCTGCTGCTTCAATTTCATTCATTTTCTTTCTATCAATTAAGGTATTGTTTTCAACAATTACCTCTCCACTTTCTGGATCTGCAATCTCTTCTGCAGTATAACGACCAATACAGCGTTCTGATAAAGGCTCAACTGCATTTTTGCCCTTGGGACCAATTGCTTCAACATAAATACCTTCTTCAGTTCCACAGTCATCTTCTCTAACAATAACATCCTGTGAAACATCAACCAGCCTTCTGGTTAGATAACCAGAGTCAGCAGTTCTTAAGGCTGTATCAGCAAGTCCTTTACGAGCTCCGTGGGTGGATAGGAAATATTCTAATACATCCAGGCCTTCACGGAAACTGGATCGAATCGGAACATCAATAATCCGTCCTGATGGATCAGCCATCAAACCACGCATACCAGCAAGCTGAGAAATCTGAGATGTATTACCACGAGCACCGGAGATAGCCATAATGTAAATATTATTGCTTTCGTCAAGGTTTTCAAGTAATGCATCTGTAACATCATCTTTTGCCTGGTTCCAGATATCAACAACTTTATGATACCTTTCATCCTCAGTAATAGCTCCGCGGCGGTAGTGGTTTTCAATCTGATGAACCTCATCTTCCGCTTTAGAAACAATTTCTGGTTTGGATGGCGGGATCTCTGCATCACTAACTGCAATAGAAATACCGGAACGAGTAGCAAAATCATAACCCATAGCCTTAATATTATCTAAAGTCTCAGCAGTTTTATCATTACCAACTTCTTCATAAAGGTCAGTAATTAAGTCTCCCAGATCACTTTTACCAATTCTCTCATTTACAAACTCAACTTCTTCAGGTAAAGCCTCGTTAAAGATAACTCTACCAATAGAAGTATCAATAATTTCTCCGTTAAGTCTTACTTTTACAGGAGCCTGCAGATGAACACGATCTGTGTCATAAGCTTTAATAGCTTCATCAGCATTGGCAAATATCTTACCTGCTCCCTTTCTTTCTTCTTTAATTGTTGTTAAATAGAAGACACCAAGAACCATATCCTGAGTAGGAATGGTGATTGGTCCACCATCAGATGGATTTAAGATATTAGTTGTAGCTAACATCAGCAGTCTTGATTCAGCCTGAGCTTCTACAGATAAAGGTAAGTGAACAGCCATCTGGTCACCATCAAAGTCCGCATTGTAAGCAGGACAGACGAGTGGGTGCAGCTTAATTGCTTTACCTTCAACCAGTACTGGCTCAAAAGCCTGAATCCCGAGTCTGTGCAGTGTAGGAGCACGGTTTAGAAGTACAGGATGATCTTTAATTGCTTCTTCTAAAATCCCCCAAACTGCCTCATCAACATCTTCTACCATTCTCTTAGCATTTTTAATGTTGTGGGCATGCCCCTCTTCAACTAAACCTCTCATTACAAAAGGTTTAAACAGCTCTAAAGCCATTTTCTTCGGCAGACCACACTGATGCATCTTAAGATCAGGACCAACAACGATAACTGAACGACCTGAATAGTCAACACGCTTACCTAAGAGGTTCTGACGGAAACGTCCCTGTTTACCCTTAAGCATATCACTTAAAGACTTAAGTGGTCTATTTCCAGCACCTGTAACAGGTCTTCCGCGACGTCCGTTATCAATTAAAGCATCAACTGATTCCTGCAGCATTCTTTTCTCATTCCGAATAATGATTTCAGGTGCTCCAAGATCCAGCAGTCTTTTTAATCTATTGTTACGATTGATTACTCTTCTGTATAAGTCATTTAAGTCAGAAGTAGCAAAACGTCCACCATCCAGCTGAACCATTGGTCTTAAGTCTGGTGGAATAACTGGAATTGCATTTAGGACTAAATTAGCAGGATTTAAACCAGAATCTAAAAGCCCATCCATTACTTCCAGCCTGCGAACAGCTCTTTTACGGCGCTGCCCACTTGCTTCTTTCACTTCTTTTTTAAGTTCTTTTACTTCAGCTTCAACATCAATTCTTCCCAGTAGTTCCTGAATAGCCTCTGCTCCCATAGCAGCTTTAAAAGTGTTGCCGTATTTAGACTTGGCTTCACGGTACTCACTTTCCGGCAGCAGCTGTTTTTCGCTTAATGGTGTGTCACCAGGATCAGTTACAATGTAATGAACAAAATAAATTACCTTTTCTAAAGCTCTTGGTGACATATCCATTATTAAACCCAGACGACTGGGGATACCTTTGAAATACCAAATGTGTGTGCATGGTGCAGCCAGTTCTATGTGCCCCATTCTTTCTCTTCTCACTTTGGATCTGGTTACCTCTACTCCACAGCGGTCACACACAACACCTTTATAACGGACCCGCTTATACTTACCACAGTGACATTCATAATCCTTGGTTGGCCCAAAGATTTTTTCACAGAATAAGCCATCTTTTTCAGGCTTTAAAGTTCTGTAATTAATTGTCTCTGGTTTTTTAACCTCTCCGCGGGACCATTCACGTATCTGCTCTGCAGAAGCAACTCCGATCCTCATTGAATCGAAATTATTCACATTTAACAAGGGTCTCTCCCCTTTCTATATTGGAATTATTCGTCTTCATCATCATTATCACGACTTAATTTTAAGTCTGTATCTAATCCAAGTTTTTGTGCAGTTTCCATCATTTCATCTTCATTTTCAGCAACCTGCAGTTCCTCTTCATCAGAAGTAAAGATTCGAGCATCAAGCCCAAGACTCTGCATCTCTTTAATCAATACTTTAAATGATTCTGGAATACCAGGATCAGGTACATTTTCACCCTTAACAATGGCCTCATAGGCTTTAACTCTTCCTACTACATCATCAGATTTAACTGTCAGCATTTCCTGTAAGGTGTAAGCAGCACCATAAGCCTCAAGTGCCCAAACTTCCATCTCACCAAAACGCTGGCCACCAAATTGAGCTTTACCTCCTAGCGGCTGCTGTGTAACAAGAGAATAAGGTCCTGTTGAACGAGCATGTAATTTATCATCAACTAAGTGGTGGAGTTTAAGAATGTACATAACTCCAACTGTTACTCTTTCTTCAAATCTTTCTCCAGTTCTTCCATCATAAAGAACTGTTTTACCGTCTCTGGCAAGACCGGCTTCTTCCAGTATATCCTCAACTTCTTCCTCTAAGGCACCATTAAAGACTGGAGTTTCAGTATAAATCCCCAGCGCTCTGGCTGCCATACCAAGATGAGTTTCTAATACCTGTCCAATGTTCATTCGAGACGGTACACCAAGTGGGTTTAACACAACTTCTACCGGTTCACCATTTGGTAGGAACGGCATATCTTCTTCCGGTAAGATTCTCGAAATAACACCTTTGTTACCGTGACGGCCAGCAAGTTTATCTCCTACTGAAATCTTTCTTTTAGTTGCAACATAAACTCTAACTAGACGATTAACTCCAGGTTTTAAGTCATCTCCCTGTTCTCGAGAAAAGACTTTGACATCCACAACTATACCTTCTTCACCATGTGGCACTTTTAAAGAAGTATCTCTAACTTCACGTGCTTTTTCACCAAAGATTGCTCTCAGAAGTCTTTCCTCTGCTGATAATTCAGTTTCTCCTTTAGGAGTCACCTTACCAACCAGAATATCTCCCTCTTCAACCTCGGCTCCAACTCTAATTATTCCTCGCTCATCTAAGTTTTTAAGAGCGTTTTCACCTACATTAGGAATATCACGAGTTATTTCTTCAGGACCAAGTTTTGTATCTCTGGCCTCTGCTTCATGTTCTTCTATATGAATAGTAGTAAATGCATCTTCTTTAACTAGATTTTCACTAATTAAAATAGCATCCTCATAGTTATATCCTTCCCAGGGCATAAAAGCAATTAATGAGTTGCGGCCAAGTGCCATCTCACCTTTTTCAGTTGACGCACCATCGGCAATAATATCTCCTGCCTCAATCTGATCACCTTTGGCAACTATTGGCTTCTGATTCATACAGCTTCCCTGATTGGATCTCTTATATTTCATTAATTTATAGCTGTCAATTAAACCTTCTTCATTTTTAATCATTATTTTATTAGAAGTTACACTAACAACCTCTCCACCTTTTTCAGCTACAATAACTGCCCCTGAATCCTTAGCAGCCTTATATTCCATACCTGTAGCAACCATAGGTGCATCAGTAATCATCAGTGGTACTGCCTGACGCTGCATATTTGCTCCCATTAGAGCACGGTTAGCATCATCATTTTCTAAGAAAGGAATCATCGCTGCAGACACACCAACCATCTGCTTGGTAGAAACATCCATATAATCTAAGTCTTCTGGATGAACCTCTAAAATATCTCCTCGCTTACGGGCAATAACAAATTCATTGGTGAAATTACCTTCTTCATCTATTTCTGCATTTGCCTGTGCAATTATATGTTTATCTTCCTCATCAGCAGTTAAATAATCAATTTCGTCAGTAACCCGACTATCGACAACTCTGCGGTAAGGAGTCATAATAAATCCAAATTCATTTGTTTTAGCATAAGTTCCCATTGTACCAATCAGACCAATGTTTGGCCCCTCAGGTGTCTCAATCGGACAGATACGTCCATAGTGAGAGTGGTGAACATCACGCACATCAAAACCTGCTCTTTCTCTACTTAGACCACCAGGTCCAAGTGCAGATAATCTTCTCTTATGAGTTAACTCTGACATTGGATTAGTCTGGTCCATAAACTGAGAAAGCTGAGAACTACCGAAAAATTCCTGGATGGAAGCTACAACAGGTCTGGTATTAATCAAAGCCTGAGGAGTAACTACATCAACATCCTGGATAGTCATTCTCTCTCTAACTACTCTTTCCATTCTGGAAAGACCAATTCTAAATTGATTCTGAAGCAGTTCACCAACGGTTTTCAAGCGGCGGTTACCAAGATGGTCAATATCATCTATATATGCTTCTGGATCATTATAAATCAGTTTAATCATATATTTTACAGTTGCAGCAATATCATCAATATGCAGATATTTGCGATCTTTATCTACATCTAATTCTAACTTTTTATTTAATTTGTAACGTCCAACTGCTGCCATATCATATCTTTTATGGTCAAAAAACAGTGAGTCTAAAAGATTAGTAGCACTTTCTACTGTTGGCGGCTCTCCCGGACGTAAACGCTTATATAATTCAATCAAGGCTTCTTCTTTGGATTCAGTATTATCTCTTTCTAAAGTATCATGCAGCACTTCAGAATCTCCAAATTCATCAGTGATTTCTGCGTCTGTTCCAAAACCAAGTGCGCGCAGCAAAACAGTTGATGGAAGTTTCCTTGTTCTATCAACCCGTACAGAAATAATTCTCTTTTTATCATATTCAAATTCTATCCAGGCACCTCGATTAGGAATAATACTACCCGTAATTAAACGGCGCCCATCTTTTGTTCTTTCATCACTAAAATAAACACCAGATGATCTAACCAGCTGATTTACCACAACTCTTTCGGCACCATTAATAATAAATGTTGCCTTATCAGTCATTAGTGGAAAATCACCCATAAATACTTCCTGTTCTTTTACCTCACCGGTCTCCTTGTTAATTAAACGAACCTTAACCTGCAAAGAAGCCGAATAAGTATCGTCTCTATCCCGACATTCTTCTACTGTATATTCGGGATCTTCTAAATAATAATCTACAAATTCTAGTACCAGATTTTCAGAAAAGTCTTCAATTGGAGAGATTTCATTAAAAACCTCATGCAATCCCTCTTCTAAAAACCACTGATAAGAGTTTAATTGTGTATAAATCAGATCTGGCAAGTCCATCGCGTCATCAATTTTACTAAAACTTCGTCTTTCCCTTGCCGTTGACATCATTGCACCCCCAGGAAATTCTAATAATTAGCTGAAACTATCCCATAATAATCATTTTCTTATTACCTTATAGACATCTAATAATGATAGCACAGGAAAAATCTCTTGTCAAGAGATTTCTGTATGAAATTCTCCCATTTACAATCTTTTTTGAGCATTTATTATCTTCATAATAAATATAAAAAC
>QBLP01000337.1 GCA_003070825.1 Halanaerobium sp.
GGAAAGAAATTTTCTCTGCAGTTATTTTATTTATGAGTAAGTTTTAGTAAAGATTTTTAACAAAAAACAGGAGGTTTTAAAAAATGAAAAAGATTTTTTCTAGTTTGCAGAAAATAGGTAAGTCTCTGATGTTACCGATAGCAGTACTTCCAGCAGCAGCACTGCTGCTCAGACTTGGTGCCGGGGATGTTTTCGATATTCCCTTTGTCATGGCAGCTGGTTCTGCAATCTTTGATAATCTGGCTTTATTGTTTGGTATCGGAGTTGCAGTTGGAATTGCTAAAGATAGTTCCGGGGCAGCCGGACTGGCAGGAGCAGTCAGTTATTTTGTAATCACCAATGCAACTCAGGCAATTAATTCTGATATAAATATGGGCGTTCTGGCTGGAATTATTGGTGGTTTACTTGCAGGATTTTTATATAACCGCTACCATGATATTGAACTACCTGACTTTTTAGGATTTTTTGGCGGTAAGCGTTTTGTCCCAATTATTACTGGTGCAGCAAGTGTTCTGCTGGCAGGGCTCTTTGGTTATATCTGGCCTCCAATTCAGAATGTTATCCAGCTTACCGGTGAGTGGATTATTAATGCCGGTCCAATTGGAGTCTTTGTTTATGGTGTCTTAAACAGATTATTAATTCCAGTTGGCCTGCACCATGTACTTAACAGTTTTATCTGGTTTGTCTTTGGTGAGTTTACAACTGCAGCGGGAGAAGTTGTAACTGGAGATCTATCTCGTTTCTTTGCTGGAGATCCCTCGGCTGGATTTTTCATGTCTGGATTTTTCCCAATGATGATGTTTGGACTGCCGGCAGCTGCTTTAGCTATGTATCATGCAGCTAAACCGGAAAACAAAAAAGCAGTCTCCGGTATCTTTTTAAGTGTTGGACTTACAGCCTTTTTAACTGGTATTACTGAACCAATTGAGTTTGCCTTCATGTTCTTAGCTCCGGTATTATATGCTATTCACGCACTTTTAACAGGTTTTTCAATGGTTGTAACCTATGTTTTAGGGATCCAGCATGGTTTTGGCTTTTCTGCCGGTGCGATTGACTATTTCTTAAATTATGGACTGGCCACAAAACCATTTTTAATTATTCCAATTGGGATTGCATTTTTTGCAGTCTATTATTTCTTATTCCGTTTTGCGATTCAGAAGTTTAACATTCCAACACCAGGGAGAGAGGAAGCTGCAGCGGGCGGTAATCAGATGAGTGTAATGCCTGAGAGTCAGCAGAAAAGCAGTTCAGATAATTCAGTACAGACTGGTAGTACAAAAGCCAGCCAGTATATCGAAGCCCTGGGTGGTGCTGATAATTTAAAAAGTGTTGATGCCTGTATTACAAGATTAAGGCTGGAAGTTAGAGATTCTGGCAAATTAGATGAAGCTAAATTAAAGCAGCTGGGAGCTTCTGGTGTTTTAAAAGCAAATAAGAATAATGCTCAGGTGGTTGTAGGAACCAAGGCAGAATTAATTGCCGAAGAAATAAAAAAAGAATTAAACAACTAAAAAAATAATTAATATAAGCTTATAAGGAGAGGATTTTAAAATGACAGCAGAAAAGACTTTGACAATTAACAATGAGACAGGTTTACATGCCAGACCGGCTTCACAGCTGGTTAAGAAGGCAGGAAATTTTAAGTCACAGATTGAAATTATCGTTGGAGAAAAAGAAGTCAATGCAAAAAGTATTATGGGAATTATGAGTTTAGGTCTTGGCAAAGGTGATGAGATCACCTTGAAGGCTGAAGGGGAAGATGCAGATGCTGCAGTTGAAGGCCTAACAGAATTTATCGAGGTTGAATTACTGGAACATTAAAAATAACTAGCTAAAATAATAGGTTGTATAATTAATGTTG
>QBLP01000338.1 GCA_003070825.1 Halanaerobium sp.
ATATTACTTTTCTGGTATGAAAATTGCATTAAATATAGGTGGCATGACTGGTTATTAATTATTTTAGCTTTGGGGGTGAATAAGAAAAGGGTATTTTAATAAAAAATTAATTTATTTATTTATTTATTGGTTATTTATTTGTTAATGAAAAATATTAAATCATATTAGGGGGATATTAAATGTTTAAAAAAATTAGAAAAAGAAAAATTTATTCTAGAATGATTATGACTGTTTTAATTGCAATGCTTTTAGCTGGTAGTGTTTTAGCTGCTGGAACTGAAGCAGAAAATCCAAAATATATTTTTTTTCTTATTGGTGATGGTATGTCCAGTTCTCAGGCAACATTAGCAGAATACTATAATCAATTTGAAAATTTAGAAGAAGTTAATCATGATTATGAAGAGTATGGAGAGAGCTTTATTGATCTTAAAGCAGAAAAACATAGTGACAGATTAATGATGCATAGATTGGATCATGCAGGTTCAACACGAACTACGGGATCATTTACTTTAGTACCTGGTTCTGCTCAAACTGCAACAGCATTAGCGACTGGTGTTAAGACTGATAGAGATACTATTGCTTTGGACCTTAATGATAAGCCGCTTAAGTCTGTTTTAATAGCAGCCAAAGATAAAGGTATGGCTACAGGCTTAGTTTCAACTGCTAGAATCACTCATGCTACACCTGCTTCTTTTGGGTCTAATGTGCCTGATCGAGGAATGGAGAATGAGATAGCAGTACAGTATTTAGAAAATGAAATTGATTATCTTGTTGGTGGTGGAGCAAGACATTTTTTACCAGGTAATAATGATAACTCTAAGCGTGAAGATAACAGAAATCTATTTGAAGAATTTGCAGATAAAGGTTATCAAGTATTTGAATCTAGTGATCAAACAGCAGCATTTAGAGATTATACTCCACAGGCTGGAGATCAAGTCATTTATACACCAACTATGAGCCATGTTTCTTACGAAATTGATAGAGACAATAAATTAGTTCCAAGTATTGCAGAAATGACAGCAAAAGGAATAGAATTATTAAAACAGGATAATGAAGGATTCTTTATGATGATTGAGGGTGGAAGAATTGACCATGCAGCTCACGATAATGATGTTGCTACAACCATCCATGATACTTTAGCCTTTGATGATGCTGTTAAAACAGCTTATAAGTTTTATCTAGAACATCCAAATGAAACTTTAATAATTGTTGCTGGTGACCATGAAACTGGTGGTCTTGGTTTAAACAGCAGTGAAGGTATGGAATATGATTACTTTATGGATCTAGCACCTATTCGCGAGGTAAAAGCTTCTATTGAGGAAGGCTTTGAGTACACAGGTGATAGAGAACAATTATATACTGATTTAAAAGAAGATTTTGGAATAGCAGAATTAACTGAGAGAGAAAAAGAACTTTTAGAAAATGCTATGGATCTTCAGGATGCAAAAGGTCGCGGAGCAGACGTTGATGAAATTAACGGTTATTGGCCACAGGCAACCTGGATAAGCCCAGTACAGTCAACTATAGCTCACATTACTTCAAGAAGATCTAGAATTGGATGGACTTCTTCTGCTCACACCGGACAAATTATTCCTATTAGAACCCATGGTGTTGGTGCAGCTAGATATACTGGCTCAATGGATAATACTGATGTAGCTAAAATCACTGCAGAACTATTAGAAGTAGAACTTAATTAGAAGAGATATATAAATTAATCTTTGATTGATTGGTGGGGAATTTTTCCTCACCTTTCTTTAAATTTTAGTGTGGGGAGTGTGGGGGAACAAATATGAAGGGCAAAAAAATTAAAGCAATTATTCTAATAATTATTATTACGGCATCACTTTTATTTTTGTTGCAATTTCAGAAACAGAAAATAATGAGATTAGAGCTGCAGTTGCTTTAGATGTTTATAGACAGGGCTGGATTTTAATATTAATTGCACTTTTTATTATATTATTAATACTTTATGCTCGGTATATAGGATTAAAAGCTCTGTTTTCTTTTATAGGAAGTATATTTATTATTTGGAAGATATTAATTCCCGGATTACTAAAAGGTTTAGATCCATTGATTTTTACATCTTTTGTGCTTCTAATTTTATCTGCTTTAATCTTATTTTCTATTGCTGGTTTTACTAAAAAGGGTTTTGCTTCATTTTTTGGTACTAGCTCAAGTCTTTTAATAACTATTGCTTTAACAATCTTTTTTGGAAATAAACTTGCACTTGATGGGATGTCTTCTCCTTATGTAGGAGAGATGATGGCTGCGGGTTATTTTAATTTAAATATAAGAGAAATATTTTATGCAGCTGTAGTCATTGGGGCCTCTGGAGCGGCAATGGATATTGCTATGGATATGGCTACAACTATTAAAGAATTAAAAGAACAGCGACCTGATATGGAAATGAAAGATTTGATCAAATCTGGTTTTAATGTAGGAAGTGATGTAATTGGAACTATGACTACAACTCTGCTTTTGGCTTATGCAGGTGGATATTTAACACTAATAATGGCTTTTATGACTAGAACAGCAACTCTAAGAAGAATTTTTAATTTGAGAATTATTGTTTCAGAAATATTAAGAACTCTTGTTGGTAGTATTG
>QBLP01000339.1 GCA_003070825.1 Halanaerobium sp.
ATGATCTGGAGCATCAGACAGAAAAGGAAGTACTGCAGAAAATAGAAGTCCCTACTTTAGTTATGCACAGTAAATATGATAAGTCAGTTTCTTTTGAACATGCAGAATATGCGGTAGCAAATATTAAAGGATCAGAAATATATGCTGATGATTTCTGGGGCCATTTAATCTGGATCGGCAGCAGCAGCGAAAAAAGAAATAGAAAGCTGCTTGAATTTTTAGACTAATATTATTCAATTGACATCTTTTCTTAAGATGATATAGTTTATTGCAGAAACTATATTAGACAGGGAGAGATTATTATTTATGAATTTAAATTTAAAGAAAGAAAAGGAACCAATTAAGACTAATTTTTATTATGGATGGATAGTTTTAATAATGGCTGCTCTGGCCTATTTTTTTAGTGGTCCGGGACAGACTTATTCCATTTCCATATTTATTGATCACTACATAGAAAACTTTGGCTGGAGCCGCTCACTGGTTTCAACCCTTTACTCTGCAGGGACCTTAGTTTCCGGCCTGATTTTAACTTTTATGGGAAAAAATATTGATAAGTTTGGCCACCGCAAAATGATTGTGATTATTTCAATTTCTCTCGGACTGGCAGCAGTCTGGATGAGTTTTGTTTCTACGCCGGTAATGCTTCTAATCGGATTTTTTCTAATGAGATTTTTTGGTCAGGGCTCACTTGGCTTGTGGCCGCAGACTCTGGTGCCGCACTGGTTTAGATCAAAAAGAGGACTGGCAATGAGTATTATGGGAATCGGGGGAGTTATTGGTGCTGCTGTTATTCCACCTCTAAATAACTATTTGATTAACACCCTTGGTCTGAGTAATGCCTGGCGCTTCTGGACTCTGGCCTTATTTTTAATTATGGCACCTCTGGGCTGGTTTTTTGTCCGCAACCGACCGGAAAATATCGGCTTAAAAATAGATGGTCTTGAGGAAGAGGAAGAAGACAGGGTCAGTGAAAAATTTGCACCTCAGGTACATATCAGTAATGATCCCTGGACATTAAAACAGGCAATGAAGACCAAAGAATTCTGGATGTTAATTTTTATTATTGTTGTACCCTCCATGGTTAATACAGGTATGACCTTCCATATGGTATCAATTATTGGCGAAAAGAATTTTAATGCAGCTTTTGCTGCCTACATTTTAAGTATTACTTCAGTAGTCAAATTTCCTCTTACATTTTTAGGGGGGTATTTTTTAGATCGATTTAAGGCCAGTATAATTAAAGCTCTTAATTTTGTGCTGCTGGTGGCAGCAGTATTTTTGCTGATCAAAGCTGACAGTAGGAGTGCCTTTTTAATTTATGCGGTGGTTCACGGCTCCTTTATGGCCTTTGATGGAGTCAGCACTTCAGTTATTCTGCCAAATTATTTTGGTAAAAAGCACCTGGGTAGTATCAGGGGGTTCTTTTCTACGGCAATGGTTATTGGTTCAGCTTTAGGACCACTACCTTTTGGGCTGGCCTTTGATCATTTTAATGGTTATCGAGAAATTTTATTAATGGTTTTAATTTTACCACTGGCTTCTGTGATTATTTCTTATCTGGCTACACCGCCGGAATACAGACATTAACTTACTATTATATAAGATAGAAAAATAGAGAATTAAAGAGAAAAACTAAATAATTTTAAAATAATTCAAGTTAATCCTTGACAGGGGTATATCAGAATGCTATACTATGGGAGATGGAGAAAAAAACAAGTTCGATTTCCATCGTTATTAATTAGGAGGAATTTATTTAATGATTTACACAGGAACAGTTAAGTGGTTTGATGGGAAAAAAGGATTTGGATTTATTGAAAGAGAAGACGGAGACGACGTGTTCGCACACTTCTGAGGAATTTATTTAATGATTTACACAGGAACAGTTAAGTGGTTTGATGGGAAAAAGGGTTTTGGATTTATTGAAAGAGAAGACGGAGACGACGTGTTCGCACACTTCTCAGCTATTGAAGAAGAAGGTTTCAAAAACCTTGAAGAAGGTCAGGAAGTAGAATTTGAAATCGTAGAAGGCGATCGCGGCCCACAAGCTGCTAATATCGTTAAATTATAAAGCATAAATAGTTTTATGAATTTA
>QBLP01000051.1 GCA_003070825.1 Halanaerobium sp.
GCTTAATATACTTCCGGTGCGGCAACTTTTTCGCTGTTTTTAAAAACAACAGCCAGGGTCCCCGGTCCCGCATGAGAACCAACTGCAGCCCCTATCTCACTAATGAAAATTTCTTCGGGCTGAAATCTGGCTTCGATTTCTGCTTTTAATTTCAGGGCATATTTTTCATTTTGAGAATAGGTAAGAGCAATCACCTGTGATTCCGGCCTGTCGGCTTTTTTCTCTATTTGATCGAGCAGATAAGAAATCATTCTCTTTTTACCCCTGACCCGATCGTGAGCTAAGATTTTACCGTCCTGAATGTGGAGTATCGGTTTAATATTTAAAACATTGGCCATTACAGCCTTTGTCTTAGAAATTCTGCCGCCGCGCTTGAGCATCTCCAGATCACCAACAGCAAAAATATGCTCCAGCCGGGAGGCATCAGCCATTAAATCTTCTACCACCGAATCCAGTTCTCTACCTTCCTGCAGCCATTTTGCAGCCTTGTAGACTAAAAGTCCCTGGCCGACAGATGCCGCTTTGGAGTCAAGAATTGTAATTCGATCACTGTCCAGCTCATCATCAAGGGTGCTGTTCAGCTCTTTTTTGGCGAGTACTGCTGATTCTAAAATACCGCTCAATTTGGATGAAAAAGCAATTACCAGCAGCTGATCATATTCTGCCAGTGCTTTTTGGTAGACCTCAATAAATTTTGCTGGAGTTATCCTTGATGTTCTGGGAACTCCATTTTCCTCTTCTTTCAGCAGCTGATAAAAGTCAGCAGGCTGCAGATCAGCACGATCATAATAAATTTTATCATTAATATTTACTTCAATATTTAAAAATTCAATATCATAGCTGTCAATAATTTCTGCTGGTAAATCAGAACAGCTATCTGTTATTATTTTAACTTTTGACATAAAAATTCCTCCCTGTGAAGCTCTCCCCCGGGTTTAATTGTTATTTAAAGTTTAAAATTTGAGTCTTCATCACGCTGGCGGAATAATACTGCAATACCACCTATAACCTGTACAACATCTGAACCGGTTGCTGTGGCCAGCTCTTCTGCAGCAGATCGAGTTGTTCTGCCTGTACTTTCTAAGATTCTAACTTTCAGCAGCTCGTGGTCTTCTAAAGCAGCATCTAACTGTTCAATTACAGCTTCAGTAATTCCATCTTTACCCACATGCACAATGGGGTCCAGCGAATTTGCCTCTCCTCTGAGATAACTCCTATTTTTTCCTGTTAACATTATATCACCTTCTTTCTGATAAATAACTATTTTTTACAAATTTCACTAAATTATCACATTTAGCATTTGTTATTCTACATAATCAAATTCCAGGGGTCCGATCACAACTGTATCCCCTTCTTTTACTCCTTCTTTTTCCATCATCTCATTTAAACCATAGTGTTTTAAAACCCGCATCAGTCTCTGCACAGCTGCATCATTATTAAAATCAGTTTTCTCCAGATAGGAGTCCAGCAGGGTTCCTCTAATTTCATATTTATCCTTATTTAACTTATCGATATATAATTCATCTACAAAGTCAGGTCTGATCACTACCTCTTCCTCTTTTTCTATTTCTCTTTCCGGCAGTTCTTCCAGACGCTGTCCCAGATGATAAATCAGGGGCTTACAACCTTCTCCAGTTACTGCAGAGATCGGGAAAACACTGTAGCCGCGGTCATTTAATTCTGATTTTACGGTTTCTATATTCTGTCTTCCTTCTTCCAGGTCAATTTTATTTAAAGCAATAACCTGTTCTAAAGAAGCAAGGTAATCATTGTATTTATTTAGCTCATTATTAATTTTTTCAAAATCCTCAAGTGGATCTCTACCCTCAATCCCAGAAACATCAATTACATGGACTAAAAGTCTGGTCCGCTCTAAGTGTTTCAAAAATTCATCACCAAGACCTGTACCCTGGTGGGCACCTTCTATTATACCAGGAATATCTGCCATAACAAAGGACTGATACTCACCATATTTAACAACCCCTAAATTCGGATGCAGGGTGGTAAAGTGATAGGAATCAATCTTGGGCTTGGCGTGTGATACCTGTGAGATCAATGTTGATTTACCTACATTGGGATAACCAACCAGACCAACATCAGCCAGCACTTTAAGCTCCAGTCTGATTTTACGCAGCTCACCCTTAGCTCCATTTTCAGAAAAACGGGGTGCTTTTCGGGTTGACTTTTTAAATCTGGCATTTCCTTTTCCGCCTCTGCCACCTTCTGCAATCACATACTCATCTCCTGCCTCTTTTAAATCAGCAAGAAACTGATCAGTATCTGAATCATAGACCATCGTTCCCGGCGGTACTTCCAGATAGAGATCTTCTCCATTTTTTCCGTGCATCTTTTTACCCTGACCATTCTGGCCCCGGTCAGCTTTATAAATATTGTTATAGCGGTAATCAGCAAGGGTATTCATCCCTTCATCTACTCTGAGGATAATGCTGCCGCCATCTCCGCCGTCTCCACCGTCAGGACCTCCCTGATCAATATATTTTTCCCGGCGAAAACTGACAACACCATTACCACCATCACCAGCTTTAACTTTAAATTCTACTTCATCTATAAACATCATCTTCACCTCCTATTTTTTGAATAAATTAGACAAAACTACAAAATACTTTTAAGCAGCAAAGCTTAAAATTTAAACAGCAAAAAACCCTCAGCACCTAGAGCACTGAGGGATATTATACAATAATATTAGTTAGCAATAGCTGCTACCTGATCTTCTGTATAGACACTGATTTGACGATTCTTTTTACCTTTTCTTTCAAATTTAACATAACCGTCAACCTTGGAGAATAAAGTATCATCACTACCACGGCCAACATTTAAACCTGGCTTGAATTTAGTACCTCTCTGACGCACTAAAATACTACCAGCTGATACGAATTCGCCGTCGAATTCCTTAACACCAAGTCGTTTCGATTCACTATCACGACCATTCCGGGAACTACCAACACCCTTCTTCTGGGACATTTAACTCCACCCCCTTAGAAAATAAATTTTTAAAAATTTAAAAGTTAAATACTGACTAAAAGCCAATATTGCTGCTTATCTATAAGATAAATTAAGCATTAATGTCTTCGATTAAAACCTTAGTGTAAGGCTGTCTGTGACCGGTTTTCTTGCGGTATCTGATCTTTGGCTTATATTTGAAAACGACAATCTTTTTATTCTTACCCTGTTCGATTACCTTTCCCTTAACAGAAGCTCCCTCTACCATTGGAGAACCTGCTTTAAAACCATTATCATCAGATAAAGCTAAAACCTGATCAAATTCTACATTTTCGCCTTCCTCAGCAGAAAGCTTTTCAATTTTAATAATCTGACCTTCTTCAACGCGGTACTGTTTACCGCCAGTTTTAATAATAGCATACATTATATGTTACACCTCCCTTACCTCAGACTCGCCGGATGAGGCACTCTTCTTAGAAGAGATTTTACGGCCTGTACCGTGCGGTTTTGGCACCTTCAAAATGAAGGCTGGATAAATAACTCCAGATATAAATTCTAGCATAAATCGGCTCCAGAGTCAAGGGAATCACCAAAAGAGCTTTTTGCTTTGTACAATTTTTTCTTAAAAAAGAATAAAAAATTTGCAGTAAATATCTCCAATAATAATTAAAACTCTTCATTTCAGACACATAAATATTTTTTGCAGTTCTTTTCCATTAATTTACTTCAAAAAGGGTATACTAACCCCTATAAAGCAGCTTAATCTTTTAAAATTAATTTATTCTGATATTTTTTTGTTATGCAGGCTGCAGCAGGCTTCTCAGCTTATCTTCCTGTTTTTCTTTTATTCGTCCAACTGCCATTGACAGCATAACCATTAAAGAAAGAGAACATTTAAGTTCCATCTTATCTATGCCTCTTACTGTATGATTCTCAAATCCATAAGAAACATCAAGACGACTATTTACTCTTTCTACTGAAGTTCTGGCTTTATATATTCTGTCCCATTTATAGCTCTGACGGGCTACAGGAGTAAATACACGAGGGTCTTCCTCCAGTGAAATTCTTGTACCATTTGCCACCGGACATTTATCTTTTCCCCTGCATTCTAAGCCATAATGTTTGGCAGGACATCTCTCCTTTAAGGTGTTTCTGTCTTTTTCAAATCCTCCAAATGCCATTTCTCTTCTTTTTCCTGTTACAGGATCATGGCAGTACACATTACCACAATAGTCATATACTACATTTTCTTCGCCTTCAACCAGTTTGGTTTCCTCTCCATCTTTCCACATGTTACGAATATCAATAACCGGTTTGATTTTATATTCTTCCCATAATTTTGCTATTAATTTTCCATCATCATAACCCCTGTCTCCGAGAAAATAATTGCAGTCTTCCATTATCTCCGGATGAGTTTCATCAAGCTCATCTATTAGTTCATGAGCTGCCGGCTGCTCTGCATTTGAGGCCGGGGTTACTTTAAATGCTACCGGCAGTTCATATGCTGCATCCACTATCAGGTGGAGTTTGTAACCAAACCAGCTTTTTACCTTTTTGTATTTATTACCTTCTTCATCCTCATAGCAATACGTTTTACTGCCATAATCAGCATCTAAATCTCGTCTTCTATCATCTTTTATTTCTTCCTTTTTATCGTAATCATGGGAATTAGCAAAGCTGTCTATTGCTTTACCATCTACAGCCAGTGTTTCTCCAAAATCCGGAAGTAATTCTTTTAATTCTTCTATCAATTTATTAAAAATTTCTTCTATATATTCTTGATGTTCATCCTCCAGTAATTTATTAAAAAACCGACTATAAACCCAGGCTGGTGGAACCTTACAATTCTTAAATCCACACATACTTCTTAACTGACCATTACGCGAGAGCTCACGCCTTAAACTTGCTGTTGTTTTATGTTCAAAGACTATCCCTGCCAGTATTGAATTCCACATGGCTCTTATGGGATAATCATCTCTGCCTTTTCCCCTTTCATTTTCCAGGTGGCGCATAAATTCTTCATCAGGTAAATACTTAAGAACAAGTCGTAATCTCTCTAAATCTCCTAAAGGTTGAATTTCCTGGTAGTCAAACAACTTTTTTTGTGGTATAATAGCCACAGGTGAAACCTCCTTTATTAAGTGTTTTTTGGTTGTTCTTCTTAACTACCATTATATCACTTATACCAAGGGGTTTCACCCTTTTTTATGCATTTTTTAAGATTTGGGGTCAATTTATTTATTTTAATGCTTTTTCCCTGAATAAGACCCTTATATACCATGTTTTTGGGGTAAAGAAAAATCATCATCCTCTGTACTTACTGTTATTAAAAGCCTCATTTGCTTCGCAATTTACTCGCAATACCAGCATTTTCGTTGCTGGCATGCTGATCTTCGATTTTAACTGTTATTCTGTCACCGGCATCCAGATCCAGTACTTCTGGCTGCAGGTCTTCCTTGGTTCCCTTTTCAATAATCATATCTTCGTATTTAAGCTCTGCATTACCGCTGATAAAAATATCAATACCAAATTTGTTTTCCAGCTCCTGCAGTTTTTCTCCTCCAGCACCAATTAAAACTGCTGCTACCTCAGGGTGCAGTTCTAAGGAAACTGCCGGATATTTTTTGCGGCTGGTAATCTCATCTATTTTACGGATAACCTTCATCGCTACTGTAGACTCTGATAAAACCTTTCCGGTTCCACCACAGACAGGGCAGTCCTTCTGCATCAGCGAACCAAAACCCTCTCTTACTTTTTTGCGGGTCATCTCCAGCAGTCCGAGCTGCGTAAAACCTAAAATCGAAGTCTTTGTTCTATCTTTTGCCAGCTCATTTGCCAGCAGATCGGTAACTGACTGCTGATCAGAGTGATTGTTCATATCAATAAAGTCAATAATAATAATCCCACCGATGTCCCTCAATTTGATCTGGCGGGCAATTTCTGCCACTGCTTCTTTATTGGTCTTAACTATTGTATCCTGAAGATTTTTCTTACCGGTAAATTTACCGGTATTAACATCAATTGAAACCAAAGCTTCTGTCTGATCAATTACCAGGTAACCTCCAGATTTAAGCCAGACTTTGCGCTGCAGCAGGCTCTCTATCTCTTTTTCGATATTATAAGCTGCCAGAATAGGTATATTGCGCTGATAAAGGGCAATCCTATTCTTTAAATCAGGGGCAAAAACTGAAGTTAGATCAATTAAACGCTGGTAATCTTTTTTATCATCAACTACTACTCGATCAATATTTTCATCAAGATAATCTCTAATTAAATTTTTGAGTAAATCTTCTTCCTGATATAAAATATCTATATCATTTTTTTGGAAAAAGTCATTACGAATTCGCTTCCAGGTTCCTGATAAAAAATTATAATCATTCTGCAGCTTGCTGTAGCTTTCATCATGGGCATTGGTCCGAATAATCAAACCTTCTTTACCATTTTTTAAATCCTGGGCGATTGATTTTAAGCGCCCCCGCTCACCATCATCATTAATCCTGCGGGATATCCCGATTTTATTATCTGATGGAATGTAGACAAAAAATCTACCTGGGATCGAAATCTTACAGGTAACCTTTGCCCCTTTGGTGCCCATCGGTTCTTTAACAACCTGAACCATCAGCCACTGTCCTGGCTGCAGCACATGTTTAATATTTAAATCTTTTTGGCTCAACTTCTTTTTCTGCTCACTGCTTAAAATTGGATATAAATCATTTAAGTGAATAAAAGCATTGCGGGCAATACCTATATCGACAAAAGCCGCCTGCATACCGGGAAGTACATCCTGCACCCTGCCCCGATAGACATTACCTGCAATTTTATGATAGGTATCTCTCTCAAAAAACAAGTCTTCCAGCGAATTATTATTTAATAACGCTGCTCTTCTTTCTCTGAATTCCGAATTAATTATTATTTGTCTGCTCATCTATCTCAACTCCCGATGAATTTTTCTGCATAGGGAGGGTCAAATTTTTCTCCATCATTTACAAAAACTCCCTCTCTCACAACCTGTAGAGGAGAAAACTCTTTGATTTCTGGATATTTTTCTCTGAGAGCCCGGTTGAGCTCTTCTGGTCTTACATTCCCTCTACTCCCTGTAACAACTGCAAATTTCCATTTGTTTTTATCTGTTATCTCTGCAGAAAATATTCTTTTCTTTAAATCTATTTTTCTATCCGATTTTTTTCTTCTGTGTCTGATAATCATTATTTCTTCCTGATTCATAAATTCCTCTAACATTTTCCTCTCTGCTTCTAAACTTTTAGCTTCTGTATAATCAAAATTAATAGTATAGACAGCAGTATCAACTAAAGATGAAAGTGAGCGAATATCATCCGGTACTACTACCGCTTTTAAAAATTTTAAATGCTCAAGTGAGGCATCATTTAAGTCTGCCAGGAGCTTTTCCGGCTCCATTTCTTCCTCCAGCTCGAGATCAAAATACTCCCCTTTGCTGATTAAACCAACCGCAAGCGGCGGCCCAATAGCAAGATTGATCCTCGGATTATAGCCCTGAGAAAAGGCTGCCGGTAGTTCTGCTCTTCTGATAATTCTTCTTAAAGTTTTAATAACCTCTAAATGCGAAATATACATTAGATCTTCTAATTTAGCAAATTTAATCCTGTAATTCATTTGTTCTACCACCTACTAACTCTAAATCAACTTCAAAATTGCCACAGATTGCGCAGCCGTGACAGTCAGCAAATCTACAGTCATCTATTAAAATTTCCTGGTGCGCATTTTTATATTCCCGCAGTAGAAATGATTTGGGAATCCCAATATCCAGTTTCTCCCAGGAAAAAATTTCATCTTCTCCTCTTTCTCTTAAATAACTTTCAGGATCTATCTCATTTTCTCTAAAGGCTTCGCCCCAAATTCTGGGCTCAAAGCATTCGTGCCAGCCTTCAAAGCGGCTACCCTTTTCCCAGGCAGAGGTAATTACTTTAGAAAGTCTCCTGTCACCCCTGGCAAGTACTCCTTCCAGACGCGAGAGTTCCGGATCATTCCAGCTAAAAGAAAAGCTTCTTCCCTTGATGTTATCTCTTAAATAATCGTGTTTTTTTATAATCGTTTCTATATCATCCATCTTATGCCACTGAAAAGGAGTGAAAACTTTAGGAACAAAGGTTGATACACTAACAGAAACTTCTATTCGCCGCATTCTTTTTTTAGTATTTCGGCGGACTTCCTGGCCAATATTCCTTATTTTTTGAGCCATCTCTGCTATACCTTTAACATCTTCCATAGTTTCAGTCGGCAGACCAATCATAAAATAAAGCTTGATCTTGGACCAGCCATTTTCAAAAGCAGAGCGGGCTGCACTGTAAATATCCTCTTCACTGATATTTTTATTGATCACATCTCTTAAGCGCTGTGTCCCCGCCTCAGGTGCAAAGGTTAAACCAGTTTTTCTAACCTTGTTGACTTCTTCGGCCAGTTCAACAGAAAATTTATCGACCCGCAGTGAAGATAAAGAAACACTGATCATTTTGTCACTAAATCTTTCTGTCATCTGCTGCACCAGTTTTTTGGCCTCAGTATAATCGACTGTACTGAGAGAAGTTAAAGAAATCTCATCATAACCTGTTGACTCTAAAGCCTTCTCGGCCAACTCCATTAAGCGCTCAACACTTCTTTCTCTTACCGGCCTGTAGGCCATTCCAGCTGCACAGAACCGGCAGCTTCGGGTACAGCCGCGTGAAATTTCTAAAACAACTCTTTCGTGCACTGTATCACGGTAAGGAACTATAAAATCTGTGGGGTAAAAAGCCTGATCCAAATTCTGAACCACCTGTTTTTTAACCCTATCTTTTTCACCCGGGTCTGAATTTAAAGCTAAAATCTCACCCTGCTCACCATAGTCCTCACTGTAGAGTGAAGGAACATAAACTCCGGGCATTTTATTTAGCTTTTTTAGAATTTCAGCTTTTTTTAATCCCTGAGCCTTTAGATCTTTATATTTATTTAAGAGTTCGATTATGAATGCTTCTGCCTCTCCTACAAAAAAGAGGTCAATAAACTCTGCTATTGGTTCAGAGTTGAATACAGTTGAGCCGCCGGCAATTACCAGCGGATCTTCTTCTGCTCTTTCATCAGCATAAACAGAAAGACCGCTTAAATCAAGCATATTTAAAATATTGGTGTAGCTCATTTCGTACTGCAGGGTAAAACCTAAAATATCAAAATCTTTAATTTCATGATAAGACTCCAGAGTATAAAGTGGAATCTCTTCTTCTTTCATTAAATCTTCCATGTCCTGCCAGGGAGCATAAACCCTCTCCGCCAGCATATTCTCTTCTCGGTTGATTAAATGGTATAAAATCTTTAAGCCCAGGTGTGACATACCAATCTCATATACATCGGGAAAGGCCAGAGCCACTTTTAGGCTCTCAGACTGCCAGTCTTTTTGAATAGAATTCCATTCATTACCAGTATAGCGCTCCGGGCTGGAAATTTTATATAAATTTTCTATAATTTTTTTCTTATACTGCAAAAAACCACCTCATAATTTAAAACATCAATTTATTTTTCCTTAAGTTTATATTTATTACTATTGCAACTGCAGTCAGTGAGGTAAGCATAAATGTTCCCCCGTAACTGATAAAAGGCAGGGGAATACCTGTAATTGGCATAATTCCCATTGTCATTCCGATATTTTCTAAGATATGAAATAAAAACATTGCCATTACCCCGATCACAACCAGATAGCCATAGCGGTCCCTGGCATTTTCTGCTATATTTAAAAACTGCCAGAGTAAATATAAAAATAAAAGGATAACAACTGTTGAACCTAAAAATCCAAATTCTTCCCCAATTACTGAAAATATAAAGTCAGTATGTTTTTCCGGCAGGAAATTAAGCTGATTTTGAGTACCCGCAAAAAGTCCCTTACCAAAAGTTCTACCTGAACCAAGGGCAATTTTAGATTGAATTATATTATAGCCGCTGCCGTGGGGATCTATATTGGGATTTATAAAAACGATTAATCTATTTAACTGGTACTCTTTTAAAAATGGTAGTGGTGTATCCAGCGTAACATGAGCTGTTATCAGAAGTACCAGCAATAAAAATCCACCACCAAATACTGAGGCCATATACTTAAAATTACCGCCGCCAGCAAAAAGCATTACTAAATAGATAAAAAATAAAACCAGGGCAGTTCCCAGATCATTCTGTAGAATAACCAGTGCAAAAGGGATAAAGGCAATCAGTGAAGGTAAAAACATCCCTTTTAAATAGCCCATATCATCAGAATTATTGTCAATAACTGCTGCCAGAACTAAAATCAGCATAATTTTAGATAATTCTGAAGTCTGCAGGTTAAAGCCACCAATGCTAATCCAGCGGGCTCCTCCAGATACAGTTCTCCCCACAAACAGGGTAGCAGTTAACATCAAAACCATTGTAACATAAATAACTGCTGCATATTCTTTAAAAATTTTATAATCAAAAGCCTGCAGAATAAAAATAACCAGCAGTCCCAAAACAACCGAAACTGCCTGTTTTTGTAGAAATCTTAAAGCACCACTATCTACCTGGTTGATTTCGACAGCAGAACTAATGCTGACAAAACCAATAATTATTAAAAGTATTACAGCAAATGGTACATTAAAATTTAAATAACGCAGAAATTTTTTATTCCAGTTCATAATGGAGCAACCCCTCTACTTTGAACCCTTGAGGGGGAAATTTGCAACTAAGGCTGTCATATCGTCCTCTCGTTTAACATCCATTTCAATTTTTTGAGAATCAACATCTATATATTTACTCAAAACACCTATTAATTCATCACGCATTGCATCCATTTCATCTGGAGTTAATTTCACTCTATCCTGAACGAGAACAAACTGCAGTCTTTCCTTTGCTACACTCTTACTCTTTTTGTCATCACTTTTCAAACCGAGCCATTTTAATATATCGATTTTACTCCCCCCCTTATATTAAGATAAACCAACTAATTTTTTGAATCTGGTTATAAAGCTATCTTTTTCCAACGGCATCATCGGTAGATCTTCACCCATAATTCTGCGGGCAATATTGCGGTAAGCCTGACCTGCTTTAGCATTATCATTTAAGGCAATCGGTTCACCTTTATTAGTAGAAACTACAATACCTTCATCTTCCGGAACAATACCTATTAAATCAATAGCCAGTATCTCTATCATATCATCAATACCCATCATATCTCCGCGATCAACCATATCTGCTCTAATTCTGTTGATAATAACTTCTGGATCACGCAGCCCTTCTGCTTCCAGCAGACCAATAATCCGGTCAGCATCACGGACAGCAGAAATTTCGGGTGTAGTAACAATAATTGCTCTGTCTGCGCCAGCAATTGCATTTTTAAAACCCTGCTCAATTCCCGCTGGTGAGTCAACAACAATAAAATCCATATCTTCTTTTAATTTTTCAATAAGCTCCTTCATCTGAAAAGGAGTTACAGAAGTTTTATCTCTTGTCTGTGCAGCTGGTAATAAATAAAGACCATCATAACGTTTATCTCTGATCATGGCCTGCTCCAGCCGGCAGTTATTTTCAACAACATCAACAATATCATAAACTATTCTATTTTCTAATCCCATAACAACATCCAAATTTCTAAGACCAATATCAGCATCTATCAGGCACACTTTATTCCCCTGCATTGCCAGGGCAGTACCAATATTTGCTGAAGAAGTAGTTTTTCCTACTCCACCTTTACCTGAAGTAATAACAATTGTTTTGCCTGCCAAATTTCATCCCCCCTGGATTTATCCTAAATTTTCTCAACAATAATTTGATCATCTTCTATAAATGCTCTTTCTGCCTGAAGTTTTGAACTATCACTATCATCAGGTGACCGAGCAATTAATGACGCAATTCTTAACTGGGTTGGGTTCAATTTTAAAGCTGCAACTTGAGAATCTTTGCTGCCACCTGCACCTGCATGAACCACACCCCTCAGTCTTCCAAAAACAATAATATCGCCACCGGCTATGACTTCAGCTCCGGGGTTGACATCTCCAACAATCACAACATTGGCCTGATGCTTGACTCTCTGCCCAGATCTCAGGGTTCTGTTGATAATTACTGCATCGGATTGCTGGGCATCCATCTTTTCTTCTGTTTCAATCTTTCGGGCTGTAAAATAAATTTTATTAACCTGATTATAATTCTTTACTATCTCCATCAATTCTTCCAGCTGTTCATATGCCAATTCCAGTCCACTTAAATTTAAATACAGATTAACACCTGTAAAAAAGTCAGAAGCTTCAGCTGCATGAAGACTGACAGCCTTTTTGATATTACCAAAGGTACTGCCATTACGAAAATTCATTACTATCCCATCTGAAACTGCCTGAAATGAAAATACAGAAGCCATAAGATCTCTCCTCAGTTAAACACTTTTTAATATATTCTTTAATTAAGTTCAAAGTCCTGCCTTAACTGTAAAAATACTGACTAATTAAGGGTCTTTATCCGGTTAATTAGCCGCTAGTTTCTTCCTCCTGATAATAATAAATCTTTTTCCGATTATTATGATGATTTTTGAAACCAAAATAATACTCCATAATTTCTCTAGCTATGGGAACAGAAAAAGCACTGGACTCCCCATTTTCTATAAATACCACTACAGCGATCTGTGGATTATCATAGGGAACAAAGCCACCAAACCAGGCATGGTTGGCACCTCCTGTCTGAGCAGTACCGGTTTTACCGGCAACAGTCAGTGGAAAATCATTAAAATGTCTGGAGGCTGTACCATAACTTTTATTGACCACATCATGCATTCCCTGCTGTAATGCCTCAAATACCCGGCTGTCAATTTCATCTCTGAGATCGATATTAATTTCCGGTTCAAAGTCTTTTACAATTTTACCATCAGCGTTTTTTATTTTATTTACTATCTGTGGTTTATAGCTCACTCCATCAGCCGCAATAGTAGATATTAAACTAACAATTTGAACAGGTGTTGTCAGCAGACTGCCCTGGCCAATTGACAGGTTGACTGAATCTCCTGGATACCAGCCTGTGTTAAGATGCTTTCTCTTCCACTGGTCATCAGGGACCAACCCCTTTTTTTCTGATGGTAAGTCTATACCTGTCTTGCTGCCCAGACCAAATTTGCGAGCATATTCTGCCAGTTTGTCACCATTAAATTCTTTATATAATTCATAACCGAGCTCATAGAAAACAATATTATTGGAGCGAGCAATTGCTTTAACAAAATCAAGCTTTCCCTCACCTACCGGATTCCAGTTTCTAAATGGCTCTGACCAGTTAGGGATATAAAAAGCACCATTTGAATCATAAAAAGTAGTATTAGCTCTTACTCCCAGTTCTTCCATTGCTGCAGTCCCTGTTACCAGCTTAAAAATAGAACCTGGAGGTACGGCAGTCATAGTTATTCTATTAATTAGAGGGTTTAAAGGATCATTGATTAGCTGCTGATAATCGCTGCTGCTGATCCCCTTTGCAAATAAATTCAAACTGTAATCAGGAAGGCTTACAGCACTTAAAATTCCACCTGTATCAATATCCATAACTAAAGCCGAAATTCCTGTCGGCATCGATAAATCTTCATCTTCTTCTGCCTTTTTTCTTAAGTTCTGAAAATTTTCGGCCAGCAGTTTTTCGACAGTACTCTGTAGTGAAAAATCAATATTTAAAATCAGATCACTGCCCGGCTCAGGTTTTTTAATTCCGATAGTCTTTATTTTTTCTCCTCTACTATTGACTTCTATCTGCTCAGCTCCGCGTTTACCCTTTAAATAAAATTCATATTCTCTTTCCAGACCAACTTTACCAACAAAATCACCACCACGATAATTATAACCGGCTTCATTATATGAGACCAGTTCCTCTTCATTGATCTCACCTATATAACCTGTAGTATGAACAAGTTCTGAAGGATAAATATAATCCCGCATTGAAGACTCTTTGACAAGCAGTCCGGATAAGATATCTTTGTTTTCTGCTATAATTACCATATCTTCTTTGCTTAAATGCCGTGCAAGAAGTATTGGATCTATCGCTGATTTAGGTTCTGCACTATTATAATTTGAGACCAGACGGGATTCAGCCAGACTGCTTAATTCTGCCAGCTGCTTTAAGATTTCTTCAGTTGTTCTATCTGGAGGAATTTCATTCTGCATCAGATATAAATTATAGGTAAGCTTGTTAGAAACTATAATTTCTCCCCGCCTGTCATAAATCCTACCGCGGGGGGCGTTTATTGGTCTAACAGAAATCCGATTACCTTCTGAAAGTTCATAATAATAATCTCCCCGTGCCATCTGAAGATAAGCAGCCCTGGACAGTAAAATAATAAAAATCACAAGAATAACTACTCTTAGTATTTTATGTCTGTCCACTTATATCCCATCCTCCCCAGAGAAAATAAATTAAATAAACAAAAAAGGTAATTAGGGCATTTAAAGCAGCCAGAGGCAGGATAATTTCTTTGATTAAGACTAAATAATTAGCTGCAAATAAATAATTTTCTTTCAGCAGCAGATATAATAGTTCGTGAACCACTGTCGCCATAAATACTCCTAATGGAGGAATTAATAAATTCTCAGGAAAAAAGCGGCCTGATAATAATGCAGCCAAAAAAGCAACAGCTGTTTTTACTGGTGTAAATAGGCCAATAAAAGATGTTAAAAAAACATCCTGAAAAAGACCTCCAAATGCTCCATAAATCATTGCATCTTTTGCTCCAAAAATTATAGCTCTAACTACAATATAAATAAGTATAAAGTCCGGTATGAGTCTTAAAGATGGGAAAATAACAGCCATAGATAACTGGCAGATTAAGAGAAAGAGTAATATTAAAATATTGTAAATATATTTTTTCAATTTAACCTCTCCATTATAAACATAATAAGCCTAATTTTCTTCAATTTCCTCATCTTCTTCAATTGCTTCAGCTGTTTCACTGTCCTCATTTGTTTCGTTTTGCTCTGTCTCATTGTCACCGCTGATTTCTGAATCAAAATTCTTAATCACCATTACCTCTTCCAGGGTAATATCACTAATAAATAAATTTATCTCAGCTTTCTGAGAAAGGCCGTAATTATCAGTTTCAACTTTACTAACCTCTCCGATTTTTAAACCAGCGGGAAAATTATTTGATAAACCAGAGCTTAAAATAATATCACCGGTTTCTATATCAGCATCCCAGGCTATATTGTCCATTATATTAGGCTGATCATCTCTGCCGCTGCCTCTAACCAGTCCGATCTCTCGGGATTCAGTTCGGGCAATAATACCACCTACCACAAAATCCTGATCGGTGATTAGGCGAACTTGAGCAGAATTGCTGCCCGTATTTTCTATCCGCCCGACTAAATAACCATGATAACTAACAACAGGCATTCTCTTTTCCAGCCCGTCTCTGCTGCCGCGGTTTATAGTTATGATTTTTTCCCAGACTGAAGGAGAATTAGCAATCACTTCAGCACCCTGCATCTGATAATCCACTTTTTCTTTAAAGCCGAGGAGATCCCGCAGTCTTTTGTTTTCTCGATTTATATTTTCTAAAAAAAGAATCTGCCTTTCAAGAGTACTATTTTTCTGACGCAGCTCTTTAATCTCCTGATTTATTTCATCAATTGAACAGGTACACCCCCTATGATAGTTTTTTGGGTGTAATTAAGATCTTTTTTAAAGAATCAATTTCTTCTAAAGCAATTCCAGTTCCTTTAGCAACACAATCAAGAGGCTCATCTGCTATATGTACCGGCATCTGAGTCTCATCAATCAGCAGTTTATCAAGACCCTGCAGTAAAGCACCACCACCGGTTAGGATAATACCTCTATCCATTACATCAGAAGCAAGTTCTGGTGGAGTTTTTTCTAAGGTCATTTTTACAGCATCAATAATATTGACAACCGGTTCTTCTAAAGCCTTCTGGATTTCTTCACCGTTAATTTCTATAGTCTTTGGTAAACCGCTAACTAAATCACGGCCTCTAATTTCTTTAACACCTTCAGGGTTATCACTGAAAGCAGCGCCAATTTCAATTTTGATTTCTTCGGCAGTTCTTTCGCCAATCATCAGGTTATACTTTCTCTTTACATACTGAACAATTGCAGCATCCATATCATCTCCACCAATTCTGATCGAGCGACTGGTTACAATACCTCCCAAAGAAATAACAGCAACTTCTGTAGTTCCTCCACCAATATCAACAATCATGTTTCCAGTTGGCTCATGAACTGGTAAACCAGCACCAATTGCAGCTGCCATTGGCTCTTCAATCAAATAGGCTTCTCTGGCTCCTGCATGGACAGCAGCATCAATTACCGCTCTCTTTTCTACTTCTGTAACTCCTGAAGGAACACAGATAATTATTCTCGGTCTAACCATTCTACTTCTCTTATGTGCTTTGGTTATAAAATAACGGAGCATTGATTCTGTAACATCAAAATCGGCAATAACTCCATCTTTCATCGGCCTTACAGCTATAATATTACCGGGGGTTCTACCAATCATCCTTTTAGCTTCATCCCCGACAGCAAGTACCTCCTGCTTATCTTTCTTTAAAGCAACTACTGAAGGTTCTCTGATTAAGATACCCTTTCCTTTAATATAAACCAGTGTATTTGCTGTCCCAAGGTCAACACCCATATCCCTTGAGAATGGTGCACTTAAAAATTTAAAAACCATTTACTTAAAACCCCTTTCAAATTATATAAAATTAATAAATTTATTCAAAAAAATTAAAACAAAGCTTTTTCCTTAAAACTTAAATATTTATCACCAGCAATAATAATATGATCCATTACTTCTATTCCAATTATTTTTCCGGTCCTGACAAGTTTTTTGGTAATACTTATATCATCAGCACTGGGAGTTGGGTCACCACTTGGGTGGTTGTGAACCAGAATCATAGCCGCACTGCTGCGTCTAATCGCTTCTTTAAATACTTCCCGGGGATGGACAATCGAACTTGAAAGCCCCCCGCGTGAAATCTCCGGGATAGCAATCACTTTATTTTTTACATCGAGCAGAATCACCCGCAGAACTTCCTGCTTTAAAAATCGCATTTCTCCGGCCAGTAGTTCTGCCGCCTGAATTGGATTACTCACCAGATCTCTTTTTTGATTTTTAAGAGCTGATATTCTTCGGCTGAGCTCAGTAACAGCATTAATCTGGGCTGCCTTAGCAGTTCCGATGCCGTTAATCTGCTGCAGTTCTTCGCAGCTTAAATCCTGAAGTCCTTCCAGACCTCCATAAAAGCTGAGTAGATCCTGTGCCAGTTCAACAGCAGTCCTCTTCTTATTTCCAGTCCTAATAATCAGCGCCAGCAGCTCAGCAGTCGATAAATATTTACTTCCTTTTTTTAGTAATTTCTCCCGCGGCCTCTCCTCAGCTGGCAGTTCTTTGATGGTGAAATTGGTCTGCAGACCTTCCATCAAAAATTAGCTCCTTTCTCTTATAAGATTCCATAATTAAATTTATCCATTAAGTCAACAAGCTGGTGAATGGGAAGTCCCATCACCGAATAATAAGATCCTTTTATTTCTTCCACAAAAAGACCTCCAAACCCCTGAATTGCATAGGCTCCAGCCTTATCCAGTGGTTCTCCAGTTTCAACATAATTTTCTATTTCGCTCTCACTAATAGCAGTCATTTTAACCTCGGTAACATTATAATCAAGATAGCTTTCGCCTGTCCGGGAATTTAAAACTGCAACCCCGGTTATAACCTGATGCTTATCTGAACTTAACTGTTTAAGCATTTTTCTGGCTTCAAATTTATTTGCTGGTTTTCCTAAAATCTGATCATTATGGACCACTACTGTATCAGCAGCAATAATCAGAGCATCCTCTACCAGTTTTGAAACAGAACTGGCCTTTTTTTCTGCCAGAACTTTGACCAGCTCCACCGGATCACTGTGGTCAAAAGCTGATTCATCAATTTTTGAAGGTACAATAGTAAATTTCAAATTTAACTGAGTTAAGATTTCTTCTCTCCGGGGAGAAGCTGAAGCTAAAACTAATTTGAGATCACTTTTTATATTATTTGCTTTTTTGATCATTAAAATTACCCCCAGTAATTGAGTACGGTAAATGTTTTAAAGTAAAAAAGCTGACCAGCCCCACTCCAAATCCAGTCGGTAAAGCAAGCAGAACTAAAAATGGAAGGTAATAAAATATTCCGCGGTTAGCAATAATAAAATAGGCAGCTGTTATTTGAGCTGTATTATGTGCAACCGCACCAATGATGCTGATTCCGATTAAAGAAAAATATTCTTTGAAAAAATAATAAGCAAGATACATTAAAAGAAAGCTTAAGATTCCACCGCTGAAACTTAAATAAAAATTGATTGTCATAAAAGTTCCTGCCAGCAGAGAGCCCAAAATGACTCTAAAAATAACAACCTGAAAAGCCGCCCCAAAACCAAATAAAGAAATGGCAATCAAAGATACGATATTTGCCAGTCCCAGTTTGGCACCTGGAACAACTGCAGAAAGCGGGAAAAAGCTCTCCACCAGGTGTAAAACTAGACCCAGAGAAATTAATAATGAAATGACTACTATTTTTTTAGTTTTTTTCATCCTACCAGCTCATCCCATCTATGTCTGAGTTTGTACTTTCCAGCCAGAGGCTTAAGGAATTAGGTACACAGACAATGATTGGCCCTTCCCTGTCAATCCAGCCAGTTTTTTCGCAGATCTTAAGCGGATCATTAGCCGGTGCCTCCTGAACTCTAACTCGACCCTGATTAACCTCTATTGTGTGGATTCCAATTGGACCTTCAACCTGAAAGACTATCGGTTCTTCATAACTGTCGCCAACTGCAACAGTTTTAATCAATTCATCTCCCTGCTGAACCTTTAAAATTAGTTCTTCACCTTCAGCAGGTGAGCCAAAATAATAGAAAGGAATCAACAATAAAAAAAGGCTTAAAATGATTACAAAACCAATCAAAATTTTATCATATAATGTTAAAATATCATTTATTTTCAATTAAATTCACCACTGATTTCTTTTTTACTACCATTACTATATATTTTAACATCTTTTACCTCTGATGTCCACACTATGCTGTCTCTTATACACATC
>QBLP01000340.1 GCA_003070825.1 Halanaerobium sp.
TTGAAAACTCCATACTGAAATCAACTATTTCTATAAAAAATTAAGCTAAAAATGGGCGCACTTCTCCCCGGGACCTGTAAGCTATTTTTAAAATAGCTTTAGAATAATTCAGTATAATGGATTTATTTATGCTGCTCTGTAATTAAACCAGGTGGTGATCCAGTCTTCTGGAGCTATAGCTGATTCTTTAAGCCAGGCATTAGCATGCATGGCCGCATCCCGCATAATTATCCTGATCAGCCAGCGAGATTTGGAGCGGACATTATCATTTTCCAGTTCATAATCTGTTTTTACCCGGCTGTTGCGTCTTTCAGAAGAAGTTCTTTTCTTCATCGTATTTTTCCATTTATGTGAACCGCGTGGGGTTGTGGTAAATATGCGATTATCCCACTCGGGTTTGGTATGAACAGTACGTCCATAGTCAGAGTCTGTACAGTTAAAGATGGGACAATTAAAGCTTTTACGAGTAACATGGGGGCATCGCCATTTATGGCGGTGAAGTTTTTTATCAGGACCCCAGTTAGCCATCAAAAAACCACCCTTACAGATGGGAACACCATCTTCATTAACAGCTACAGGTGGATCATATTTAAAATTACCTTTGTTTTTCTCATTGAGGTCAATAAAAGCCTCAATATCCCAGTGATCAAGCAGATCATAGGTGGCATAATTATCATGGGCGCTATCTAAAATATCTTTACCAAAATTAAATTCAGAATAAAGATTTATCATTCCAAAGAGAGCAGTAGTATGAGATACGCTGTCATGTCTTGCAGCCTGATTGAGTACAGAATAAACAGGCAGGTCATAGGGGCTGTCAGCAGCTGTAAAGGTGTAGTTGCTGTAGCCATAGACATATCTACCACGATAGCTGTCCCAGCCCCAGTTAGCAGTGGGATCACTGAAGCGGCGAGGACAGCTGCAGTTAAAGATCCCATTTTGACGGCAGTCACAGTCTCTGGTGCCCATTGGTGAAGCACCGGTTGCTAAAACCATGCCGTCACCGGAAACAGCCAGGTTAGCAGTATCTCCAAGGAGGCCTCTTTCAGCAGAGGGTAGGACAAAACATTCTTTGAATATCTGCTGAAGATATTTATCAGCTCTTTCGGGCTGAGGTTTATCTTCGTCTCTAAGGATACGGTCAACCAGCCTCTGGACCACACCCTGGTGTTTTGGTGGCTGTTTCTGGTTCTTTTTCAGTTTCTTTTTGGGCTTTGAAAGAGGCTTATGCATTTTAGTGCAGCGTTCAACTCGTTTACCTGAATCAAAATCACAGAGTCTGTCTTCAAAATCATAAAAAGTACCGACTCCAGGCACATTACCGGGATAAAAACCGGAGATGATAGCCCAGAATGGTTCGCTTTTTAGCCTTTTAACCCAGCGGGTAATGGAGCCACCATCACCATACTGGCACATCAGCCAGTAGGAGCGGAAAAGGCAGACAGGATCCCATGGTTTTTCACCACGGGGATGATAGGTAGGAAGCAGAATATCTCGAACTGGAACAAGGTCGGTCAAAAAAGTCTTAAAGATAATGGAAGCATTCAAAAAGACAGTTCTAAAGAAGTGATCATTGGCGTAATAGGCATTAAGCAGGAAGAATAAATGATTTTGAAACTCTTTGTGGGAACGTTCTGTTTTAAACATAAATAACACCATCCTGATTTAGTATTTAGGGTAAAAATATGTCCCTATATTTAATTATGGATGGCCGGAAAAATGACAAAAATGAAAAAGTCAAGTCTCAAAATCGAGGTTTAAAGATACTGGAGTTGTCTGGAGTTAATATATCTAAATAAAAGTATATTAATCGCAGTTTTTATTCCGTTTAAGATGCTTAATGAT
>QBLP01000341.1 GCA_003070825.1 Halanaerobium sp.
AACTGGGATCAAGCTCCCGACTGCTGTGATGACAGCAGTAGACATGCTGGCAGAGGCTACCTTTCCTCTTTCAATGCTGGTTATCGGCAGCGGTCTGGCTCAGATTAAAATTTCAGGGATTTTTAAAGATTTAAACATAATCGCTTATTCGACTTTAAAATTATTATTAATTCCTGCAGCAGCAATTTTGATTTTAAACTTTTTTAAGATTGCTGACCCAATTAGAACTATTCTAGTTTTGCAGATTGCCATGCCTGCAGCTGCCAATGGAGTAATTTTCGCTGAAAGATATGAGGGTAATTATATTTTTGCAGCAGAAAGTCTCTTTTTATCTACTTTGATGGCCGCATTAAGTATACCTTTAATATCTTTTTTAACAACTTATATTAAATGATAATTAACTGGAGGAAATTAAGATGCAGAGTAATTCTCAAAAACTTGGTACAGAGGCAATAATTCCACTTTTAATGAGGCTTTCTGTCCCTTCAATTATAGCAATGGCAATTCAGGCTCTTTATAATGTGGTAGATAGTATTTATGTTGGTAGAATCAGTACTGATGCTTTATCTGCACTTTCACTGGCTTTTCCGATTCAAATTATTTTAATTGGAATTGGAGTTGGTACCGGAGTTGGAGCCAGTTCTTTAATTTCAAGACGCCTGGGTGAAAATAATAACCATGCGGCTGTTAATGCAGCTGAACACAGTATTATGCTTTCTCTTTTTTACGGAGTTTTAGTCGCAATTTTAGGCTTATTATTTGCTGATCAAATTCTGCAGTTATTTACCAGTGAAGCTAATTTGATTAAGATGGGAAGTGAATATATCAAAATTATTCTTATTGGTTCAACAGCCATGTTCTTCCCAATGATCAGCAATAATATCCTGCGGGGAGAGGGAAATACTTTTACACCGATGGTCGCCATGCTGATTGGTTCAATCATTAATATCATTCTTGACCCCTTTTTGATTTTTGGAATCTGGATTTTCCCTGAAATGGGAGTCGCTGGAGCCGCAATTGCAACAGTTGCTGCCAGAATTATCAGCGGAAGTTTTTTAATTTATATTCTGCTTTTCAGTAAAAAAAATGAACTACAGATTTCTTTAAAAGATTTTTCTTTTGATCTGCAAATAATAAAAGATATTTATGTAGTTGGTTTCCCGGCAATGGTGATGCAGTTTTTAGCCAGCTTTATGCTCGGAGGGATGAACAGAATCCTGGCTGGATTTGGCAGTACTGCAATTGCAGCAGCCGGAATTTATTTCAGACTCCAGTCCTTTGTTTTTATGCCTGTTTTTGGTCTCAATCAGGGTTATATGCCGATTATGGGCTATAATTACGGCCATAATAATCCAGAAAGAATGAAAAAAACTTTTAAGTCAACCCTATTAGTTGCAGTTGCTTTTACCACAACTGGTTTTATCATTTTCCAAACTGTTCCCGAACTATTAATTAAAATGTTTAATAGTGATCCTGAACTGCTCAGAATAGGTACAAATGCCCTGAAGAAAATAAGTATTGCTTTTCCTGTTATTGGTCCAGCAATAATTATTTCAACTACTTTTCAGGCGCTGGGCAATGGATTTCCCAGTCTTATTTTCTCATTTTTAAGACAGATTGTTGTCTTACTTCCAGTAATGTATTTACTGGGCCATTATTTCGGTTTAGAATATCTCTGGTTTGCTTTTCCAATTTCAGAGGCAGCCAGTATTTTACCAGCTTCAATCTGGCTGTGGTTAAAATTTAGAAATATTTTTGTCAGGATGGAAAAAAGAAAGAATATGAAAACTTGATAATTTTTTCTAGAAAATAATTATAAGTTTTCAATTATAT
>QBLP01000342.1 GCA_003070825.1 Halanaerobium sp.
AATCACAGCTTTTGCCATAGGAAATGTGATTGGCTACCTCGAAACAGGAGAATATATGGCTTCTTTAGTTGAAGGAAGAGTAAGTGGAGCTTTTGGTCCGGCTATAGTCTTTATTATGGCTTCACTGATGGCTTTTGCTACTGGAACTAGCTGGGGAACCTTTGGAATTATGATGCCGATTGGAATTCAGATGGCTGTAGCGATGGGAGCTCCTCTGTATCCTACAATAGGTGCAGTAGTTTCTGGTGGAATCATGGGAGATCACTGTTCACCAATATCTGATACTACAATTATTTCTTCAATGGCTTCTGCCTCAGATCATATTGACCATGTAAATACTCAGCTTCCCTATGCGCTCGCTAATGGGGCTGTAGCTCTGGTGCTTTATCTGGCAGCCGGATTTATAATGTAATAATTTCCAGGTACTGGGTACTTAGCAAATAATGGAAATTTAGAGGAGGGCTTAAACTGCTCTCCTTTAGTTTTGCTTAAATTATGATATAATATAAAAAAGTTAATAAATCTTAAAAACATTGGGTGATAAATTTATGATAAAAGCGGTAATTTTTGATATGGATGGAACAATTATTGATTCAGAACCGATTTATGAAAGAGTAAATGAAGAGATATATGAAAAGTATGGTTTTAACTTAAGTCAGGAAGATTATGACCGCCATATGGGGGCCAATCTTAAGGATATCTGGACAGACATTTTAGACCGCTATCAGGTTAAGGATGAGTACTCACATTATAAGATTGAAGATTTTATGGAAGACCATATTCACAGTTCTTATATGGGGCTGGCTGAAGCTGAAGATTTAGAGCTGATGCCCGGAGTTAGAGATTGGTTTGAATTCTTAAAAGATCACGGCTATAAAATGATTGTTGCTTCTTCTTCCTATGAACCTGTAATTGAGCATGTTTTTCAGCGTTTTGGACTTGAGAATTATATGGAAGGCTATGTTGATGGAAATGCTATTGAAAACGGCAAGCCTGCTCCTGATATTTTTCTTGAGGCGGCAGAAAGGTTGGGGGTCAAACCGGAAGAATGTATTGTTATTGAAGATTCGGAGCATGGTGTAAATGGTGCTCATAAAGCAGGAGCCAGGGTAATTGGCTTTAATCGAGCTAAGGATGAAAGCCAGGATTTATCCAGAGCTGATCTGATCATTGACGAATTTAATCAGGAAAATTTAAATGAAATATTAAAATAGTATGTATAACAGTAAACCGGATGCTTAAGCATCCGGTTTTTAATTAGAAAATTTTTAGTTATAGTTAATCTGAGCTGTTAGTGAACTATCATTGGAGCCGGTAACTGTAAGCCTTAATGTATGAGATTCATCCTGGAGTAGTCTAAGATAAAATTCTTCAAAAGTTTCATCAGAGTTGTATTCATCATATTCTTCAGGAGTAAATATTTTTTTTAGATCAAGGGTATATTCAACTGTTTTTGAATGCTCTCCTATTACTGGCAAAGTAATATTGACTTCTTTTTCTTCATCAAAAATGATTTCATCATTTTCATCAATTACTTCTATTATTAGATTATTGAGGCTGAGGCTTCCAAAACCTTCTGTTGTAACTGTTAGCTCTAAATCCCTACTTGTCTCATTTTGACTAAACTCAACTGGATTGGGATCTAGCTCAAGCGAAATCCCTGCATTCGAACAGCCGCTTAAAATCAATAAAGAAGCTAGAAAAATCAAGATAGAAAGTGATGACTTTTTGGAATTCATAATAAAAACTCCCTTCTTTATTCACGTTACGTCAAATCTAATAGTTTTTTTAAAAATATTAATAGTTATC
>QBLP01000343.1 GCA_003070825.1 Halanaerobium sp.
TATAAGAGACAGGCCATAATTTAACCTTCTTTCTTTTTTTTGTTTTAAAATTGAAGAAAATAGCTTTTTTAAAGATATCTAAAAATTAAAATATAACTTTGCCGTAAGTTCCGCCACCACCTGATTGGAAACTAAAATCATGTTCACGGGCTTTTTTAATCTTTTTAAAAACTCTAGAACTCATACACTCTTTTAGCTCAGTCTGTGCTAAATTATGAATAACATCCATTTCCGTACCGCAGTTTTTAAAAAGTTTAGCGGCAGTCTTTTTACCAATTCCTGGAATATCAAGCAGTGGAACCTGATAGATATATTCCGGCCTGTGGGCAGGATGCTGGGGACTCGGATTTTCTGCAATTTCTAAAATTCTATCTTTTACCCCAACCACAACTTTATCAGAACCACAGTCTGGACACTTTAGTACAGCTTTAGAACCACTAAAAATTTTGTCACAGTCCTCACAGTGACTGCGGTGATATTTTCCGAGTTCAGGATTTAAACCGTAATTTTTGCTAATTCGGTGACCGGATTCCCGCCTTAAAGCTTTCAATACAGATTTAAAATTTAAAGCTTCCAGCTCCATAATATTATATTCTCTGGCTATTTTGGGAAGTGAATGAGCATCGGAATTACTTAAAAAAGTTTTGGCAGCTAATTCTGGCATTAAGTCTGCCATCTCAGTATCTGCACTGAGTCCAAGCTCAATGGCAGGAATTTTGTCCCACTCTTCATCTGAAAAAACCTGGCTGTAATTACTAAAAGCTCTGCCATAAAAACTTTTATGAGGTGTAAAGATATGAGCTGGAATTAAAATTCCACCATGATAATCGACAATTTTTAAAAGTTCATTCCCTGTTAGACTGGCAGCCTGAGAGCTTAAAGTTATATTAGTGATATAATTATCCATTGTGGTGCTGAAATTTTTTATCTGTTTTATTCTGGGGAAAAAGGCAAGGTAATGAACCTGACCGCAATTTTTTTCTCTACTTTCAATTTCTGCCCCTGGTAAAACCAGCAGCTGGTCTGAATAGAGAATTCCACCTTCAGCCAGCTCTCTCATCTCGCCGGCTGCAAGCATTCTATCGATATCTTTTAAAACCACTGGTGAAGCACAGTCGATAATTCCAATAATATCAAGCCCTTTTTTAAAAGCGGCTTCTTTTAAAATATTGGGAAAGTTAAGCTTTCGGGAAGCAGTTATTTTGACCGGACTGCCGTCACTACCCCCACCAATATGAATATGTAAGTCTGCAAAGTACTGCTTTAACATTAAAAATCACCAAGATAATACATTACTGCGATCAAAGTTTTACTGTCCTTAATTTTTCCAGCTTTAAGCAGTTCCCTTAATTCTTCTCTACTTTTAGGAACAACTTCAATATATTCTCCCTCTTCTAAATCTCTACCAACAAATTTCAAATTTTCCGCCTGATAGATATAAATTGTTTCCGTACTGTAACCCGGGGTCGGGAAAAATTCAAATAACTTAGTAAATTTTTCAGCGGTATAACCTGTTTCTTCCCGCAATTCTCTGCCGGCACAGTCGACCACATCTTCATCCAACTCTAATTTTCCGGCCGGGATTTCATAAATAACTTCATCAACCGGGTATCTGTACTGTTTGATTAATAAAACCTTTCCAGCTTCATTTTCTGCCAGCACAGAAACACCACCACTGTGTTCTACTACTTCGCGAGCAGATTTATGTTTGTCAGGAAATTCAACTTCATCTCTATATAATCTTAAAATATTTCCTTCATATATTGTTTTACCTGCGGTCTTTTTTTCTTTTTTTATCTCCATTATA
>QBLP01000005.1 GCA_003070825.1 Halanaerobium sp.
AGATGTGTATAAGAGACAGTTTAAAAATAAAGGAGACTAATAATTTGCAAAGAATTATATATCATGGTACAAAATAAATAACCTCGGGAGAGATAATCTATGGAAAAAAGAAAACATATATTAGTACTTATATTGACTTTAATTTTATTTTTAAGTGGAACTGTATTTGCAGCACCCGAAATAGATATTTTTGATAATTGGATTACAAGTAAAAGTAAAGATTCTGAATCAGGGAATACTACTGTAGAAATATACCAATCAGATTATGCTATACCTTTAAGGGTGATTTGGAAAAATGGCGAGATAATGATAGTTATGAAGCCTTATAAAATAGAAGAACTAGGTAATGAATACGAAATATATTATCAATTCGATGATGGTGTAACTAATAGAGTTGTTTGTGAGGTTTCTCAGGAAAGAAAAAGTCTTTACCTTCCTGACCAGCTGGAAAAAGAATTGATTGAAAAAATGATGACTCATGAAAGCTTAAATATAGGAAGCTTTAAACTTCCAGATCCTACAGCAGGAAATGAATTAAACTATGATTTAAATAAATTTGATGAAGCAGTAAAAAAATACAGAGATTTATTTTTGACTAATTAAATTATTGTTTTAAAAAGCCCTTAAGTCAAAATTTGAATATCTGCCTTAAGGGCTTCTTATTAATTATTAATTTATCGCTTAGAAACTCTATGTTAAACCAGCTTTATATGAAAATCCGTTACTGTAAACATCTCCTTCATCCTCATCATCCATTTCAAGATATAGATAATCTATACCAGCATTAAAATCCCAGCTATCAGCAAATTGACGTTTATAACCAATACCCCATCTATAACTAACCGCATCTAAATCTACTTTTTCATCTACTAAACCTGAAGCAGCAAAAGCTTGACCTTCAAAATTCTTATCTTTAGTACCTTTATAAAAAGCTACTCCTCCACCAGTTGTCCATCTTTCACTTAATTCATAATCAGCTAAAAGAGCAAGACCATTAAGTGCAACATCAATTTCAGCTGATCCTTTTCCAACAGCAGAATCAAAATTTGTTTCTACTGCACCAAAGATATGTTCATACTGAATATTTGCTGTCCATTTATCACTTACTTTCTTTTTCGCTCCTAAATAAAGCATAGGAACTTTATCAATATTGTCCATTTTTTCAATATTACTTGTTGATATTGAACCCTGAAAATTGCTTGCAACTAAATTATTTAAATCATCTATTGTAGAATTCCATTTATCTAATGTAACATTTGTAATAGAAATCCCACCAACAGCTTCCCAATCAGATGCAGCTGCACTTCCTGCTAACAACCCTACTATCATTAAGGCCATCATTAATATTATAATTTTATTCTTCATTCTTTAAATTCCTCCTATAGTTTGTTATTTTTTTCCTATAAACATAGAAAACCCGAGGGATAAATCCCCCGGGTTGTTTTTATTTCTTTATATTAGACTATGATTAGAAGCTTACAGATAAGGAAGTAGTTACAGCATTACCTGTACCTTCGCCCTCAACGTCATCTTCTCCGTCAATCCACTTAGCTTCTGTATTCCAAGTCATATTATCTGAAAGTTCTTTTGTCATATAACCTTTCAGGTAGTTATAACTAATTACAGTGGCACCATTATCATCTTCATCTTTATTAACTAATTCTGCACCAAGAGTAGTTGTATCGTTCCAAGCATACTCAGTACCCAAAGTGATGATAGTAGTATCATATCCATCTTTGTAAGTATCATTCATAGTATAAGCAACAGATGCACTATTAGTAAACTTACCATAACTATTATCTAATGCTACTTCTACAGTATTTTTATCTTCGTTATTGTCATTAGATTCATCTTGAACTAATGTATAGTCACCAGTAACCGTATTATTTTCATTTAATACATATGATGCACCTACATTAAACTTGTTATAGTCATTAGCTTCTTCAAGATCTCCTAATACACTTGCTGACTCAAAATTCTCGCCAACAGTTTCAAACATACCATCAACAGTTAATGCGTCACTAACTTTTGCTTCAGCATTAACATTGAATAGTGTATCACTTTCTGTATCAGTATCATTAAACACAACTTCTCCACCAACAGTTACCATATCAGTAACAGCTACATCAGAAACTTCTACTGCTACATCAGTAACATCTTTAGTTTCTAAATCAAAACTAGCCTGATATACTTTTCCAGTAACAGTACCGAAGTCCATTTCTCTACTTACATGAACACCATAATAATCTGTATCAACATCATAATCTTCTCCTAAAACAAAAGCAGTGATGTCATTACCCATGTAAGAAGCTGTCATTTCCATACCTTCCATATCTTCATCATCAATGAAGTATGAAGAAGCTGTATATCCGTCTAAGTCACCAAACTTAAATCCATAATCATTATAAGCAACTTCTAATAAAGCACTATCAACAGCTAAATCTAATCCATCTTCTTCAACACTATAAACACTGCTATCAAAAACAGTATCTTCTTCAGCAAATACATTAGTAGTAGTATCTACAGCAAGATTAAAGCTAGCTCCATTTAATTCACCAGCAGCGTTAATTCCAATTTCCTGCCAGAATTTCTTTTCTGCTGGGAAATCTTCTGCATCTTCTTCTTTAGAAGGACTAACTGGTGCAGCAATATCTAGAGCGTCTCCATCAGCCCACAGTTCTATAACAGCATCTGCGTTATCACCATAGTTAGCAACTTCTGCAAATGTATCTATAGTAGCTGTAAATTCAATGTTATCTTCTGGTACGTCCATAGCGTCTACTTTAGCTTCTAATTCAGCCATATCTTTACCTAAAGCATCAACGTCTGCGCCTAATACTTTAAGCTCAGCAGCTAATTCGAAAGTTAAAGCGTCAACGATATCTGCTACTTCTTCAGCTTGAGCATCGCTTAAGCTGTCCTGAGTGTTCTTTTCCATTAAGGACTTAACGATAGCAGTTACGTCTTCTGCCTGACCTGTAGTTAGACCTTCGCTCATTTCGTCCATTGCAGCAGCCATTTCTTCCTGCTCAGCAACAATGTTGTCTAATGCGCGGCTAACCATAACAGCCATTTCGTAACGAGTCATGTTCTGGCTACCTTTGTATTCGCCATCAGGATAACCTTCGACGATACCAGCAGCAACTAATTTGTTAATTGCATCGTATGCCCAGTGATCACTTGGTACGTCAGAGAATGACTGACCAAATGCAGGCATAGCTAATGCTACGACTAAGATTAAAGCAATTGTAATTGTAAGTTTTTTCATTATTAAAATCCCCCTTGATTGTGTTCTAACATTTTTCTTTTTCGATATATAAGTTCTAATAACTTATACAATCATAGAGGACATCCGAGCGAGTTACCTAGTTTCCTCTTCATCTGTCCAAAAGATTTTTGATAAGTATCTTAGAACTCTTATAACTCTACAGCTCCGCAGCTTCGGGGGCACCTCCTTTCCGCCGCATTTTAGCGTTGAGTTTATAAGCATAATTAAATTATCAATTTGCAAATTAAATTATAACAGTAAACTAACCTAACTGTCAAATTTATTTACTATTAATCCTCAAACCCTATTGTAAAGCACTTAATCGATTTTGTCAAGCTTATCGAGATATTTTTCACCAATTATTAAGGCTGCATAATCATCAAGCGGCTTTTTAAGCTTCCAGCTGACCACTTTTCGCAGCAGTTTTTCGTAGTTAGACATCGGCTTTTCCTTTAAATAGCGGGCCTGAGCTTCCTCTGTTGTATATTCTTCAGCAACCATTGTTATTTTTAAATCAGAATAACGGCTGCTGACCATTTCTTTTACTGAATCAGCCCCGGTCCCATCACCAATTATTATTTCTTTGATCTGATAATTATTAAAAATCTCAGCTAAATGATCTAAAAGCTCTTCTTTTTTGACTATTGTTTTTTCTTTTTCTTCTTTAGTATAACTTAAAACTGCAGTCCCAACTTTGTCACTGCCCGGATCCAAAGCAAGTAGATTATTCATTATTAGCCTCCTCAGCAGAACCATCAGCCCCAATCTCTTCCAGCTCAAAGTCTAAATTATCATTTAGTCTATCCTGTCTCCAGATATCTCTGCCGGCATAAATATTAATCCGGACTTCACCACTGGCTGAGCGTACCCTGTTAACCAGATCATAAAACTGGCTGAAGTTGATACTGCCGACCTGGCCTGAGTTATCGGGTAATAGTCCCTGGTTAATTGCTTTCTGGTTAATATCCTGCAGCAGTGCTTCCAGTTCAGTCTCTATTTCTTTACTACTCTGTTCAGCACTAATTTCTCTACTGCTGATTAGCTGTCCCTTTTTGAAGACTTTAAAATCCTCATAAAGCTGGAAATTCGCATAAAGCCAGTCGTTTTTAGGAACATTAACTCTGGCTATTAAAGAAACAATAACTCTACTGCCCGGCTCCATATTGTAAATGATGCGGGCGGCATTTAAAATATCCTCAGTCTGTAAGCGGAGTGCCATCCCGGTTTCTTCATTAACTTCAATCTCTTTTTTTACTGCAACCTGATTGGCTGCCTGCAGATACTTATTTAAAGCAGAAATTGTTTCCTGTTCACTGCGGCCGCCTTCTAGCACATCAGTATAGATCACATCACCTTTTTGATAAACCATATCTTCACCCATGTAGTAGATCACACCGGCCTGCAGCTGGTTGGCAACCTTCCGCAGCTCATCATAATCAGCTTCCAGCTCGGAAATTTGATTTTTTAGCTCAGCAACCTGTGATTCCAATTCTTCGCGCTGAGAACTCAGTTCTTCTACCCGCTGCTGCAGCTGGTTTCTATTTTGAGTTAATTCTTTTAGTTCACTTTCTACAGCTGCTATTTCCTTATCCCTTTGAGCTATCTCTTTTTCTCGTGCCTCAATTTCAGCCTCTTTTTTAGCTATCTCTTTTTCTCGCGCCTCAATTTTCTGCTGCAGTTCTGAGAGCTCCTGGTCTTTTGCTGCCAGCTTCTTATCTTTTGCTGTCAGCTGCTGATCTCTATCTGCTAATTCTTCGTTTAAATATTCCAGTCTTGTTAGAACATCATTAATGTTAAATAAGGCTTGTCTCAGCTCAGAATAAACCGCAAGCAAAATGGTAACTGAGAGAACAGCGATTAAAATTCCGGTTACAATAGTAATAATAATTGAAGAATAACGGGGGCGGAGACCAAATAAGGAAACACGCTTTTTACCCATCTTCATTCCAATCCGATCACCAATATAGGCGATTAAACCACTTAAGATAACTACTGCTCCTATAATTACAAATGCGTTAATAATCTCCACCTCCTTTAAATCTACTGTCTTGCCGTTTTAATTAAAAGTCCAACTCCAACAATAAAGATTACTATATTCTGCAGCCAGGCTCCAAGCCAGGGCTGAATTGTTCCCTGACTACCGAGAGCATCCCCAACTGTCATTAAAACATAATAGATAAAGATAATGATAATACTGATGCCAAAACCGGTTGCCGAACCAGCTGAACGCTGAGGCTTAATCCCCAGCGGTGCTGCCAGCAGTGCAAAAATAAAGCTGGCTAAGGGAATCGAAAAACGGTGATGCAGTTCAACCCGCTCCTCATAAGCTGCTCGACCCTGCTCTTCTTTAAGGGCAATCTGTTTGCTCAGCTCTCTCACATTCATCTCATCAATATTCTTACCCAGACTGCCTGCCTGAGCTGGAGAATGAATCTCCTCCCGGGAGCGGTAACTGCTGAATTCTAAAGCCGGCTGCCTGTTATTTCTATCTAAAAAATAAACCGTTCCATCATAGAAATGCCAGCCGTCACGCAACCATTCAGCTCTTTCTGCTTCCAGCACACTGTCTGGACTACCGTCCTCAAAGCTCTGAACAACCACATCCTTCATCATCCCGCTCTCTCCATTAAAACTGTGGGCATAGAGCATATAGTCAGGTCGGCGGGTACTGCTGTCCATTGGGGTTAAAAATAAATCATACTGAGTTTCCGGCCGCTGCTCTCCGTGGCGGGCCTGATACATAATCTGCTCAGCCTGATAATTGGCATTGGGCACTAAAAATTCTGAAATAGCAACAGTAACTCCACTGGTTACAAGCCCCATAATCAGTGCCGGCAGCACCAGCGAAATAATGCTGATCCCTCCAGCCCGCATAGCTGTAATCTCACTGTCACCAGAAAGCCTGTTGTAGGCCATAATTGTTCCCAGAAGAGATGCCATTGGAAAAGTTAAAACAATAATCTCCGGCAGGCTTAAAAAGAAAAGCCTGATTAAAGTTAAAACATCAACACCCCACTGCGTATAAAATTCTGTCAGTTCAAAAATTAGATCAGTCCCGATAAAAATACCGGTAAAAGCTGCTACACCAAAGAAAAAAGGTGCAATCAATTCTTTATAAATATATTTGTTAATTGTTTTCAAAAAAGATGCACCTCACTAAATTTTAAATTTATCTCCCAGATAAAATTTACGTGCCTGTTCATTATCTGCAATTTCCTCTGAGGTTCCGGAAAGTAAAATCTTACCCTCATGCATAATATAGGCTCGATCTGTAATCGAAAGGGTCTCCCGCACACTGTGGTCAGTGATTAAAACCCCAAGACCTCGATTTTTAAGATAGCGGATAATCTCCTGAATATCATTAACTGCAATCGGATCAACTCCGGCAAAAGGTTCATCTAAGAGAATAAAAGCCGGATCAGCAGCCAGGGCTCTGGCGATTTCCACCCGGCGCCGCTCACCACCGGAGAGCTGAAAACCCTTGCGGTTTCTCAATCCTTCAATGTGAAATTCCTGCAGCAGTTCTTTAATATTTGCTTCAATCTCCTGACTGTTTAAGTCTCTGTACTCTAAAATAGCCTTCAAATTTTCCCCCACCGTCATTTTACGAAAAATCGAAGCTTCCTGAGGCAGATAGCCGATCCCGAGTCTGGCTCTTTTGTAAACAGGGAGGTTTGAAATATTATGCTCATCAAAAAATATCTGACCTCCATCAGGATTGATTAAACCTAAAATCATATAGAAAGTAGTTGTTTTGCCGGCTCCATTAGGGCCTAAAAGACCAACAATCTGGCCGCGTTCCACTTTTAAATCAACTTCGTTAACAACCCTTTCCTTATTATATTCTTTAATTAAGCCCTGAGCTTTAATTGTCATCTAATTATTCCTCCACTGTCTCACTATTAGTATCTGCAGCAGCTTCCTCTTCACTGAAGCGGAGAGTTGCTCTTCCGCGCAGCTTAACTTCTTCAGTCTGCTGATTAACCTCTGCTGACTGAGAGCTAAAGGACTCTCCATTTCGCTCACCCTGAACATTACCTTTCAGAGTTATTATTTCACTATTGAGATTATAAGTTATCTGATCTGCTTCAGCCCAAAAATTATTATATTCCAGGTAGGCATTACCCTTAACCTCTATTCTATCTTCGGACCGGTAAATATCGATCTGTTCTGCCTGCAGCAGAGAATTTTCGCCTCTGACTTCAGCCTCTTTGATTAAATGAAAAACCTGAGTCTCAAGATTTCCGGTCAGCTCAACAGCCTTCGCTTCAAAGTCCTGGTAAAAAAGTTTTACATTATTTCTAAATTCAATTTCCCCGTTATAACGGCGGTAAATACCAACATCTTCAGCTGTAATCCTAAGCTCATCATATATCAGTTCTACACTGCCGGTGGCTCTAAACACCTGACCGGCTTCAGTCTGCTCCAGGTCAAGATTATCTCCGTTCAATTCCCTGACTGCAGCTGCATTAGCTGTCAGCGCCAGGATAAATACTAATAAAAAAAATAAAATTTTTTTCTGCATCATTAATGACTCCTCATTCAAATATAATGGTTTTAGAAAGTATTTCTAGTCCTCCGACATCTCATCAAAATCCACTTCAGCCTGTCCATTATCACCCTTAAGCTTTAAGTTCCTTAAATCAAGATCTGAATTAAAGCTTGCTGCCCGGGAATTAAATTCACTTCCCGTAATTTTAACAGAGCCTCTTCCTTCGAGATAATTGCGGTTTAAATAATAGTCGAGCTCCTCTGCTTCAATCTGATAGCGGTCACTCTCAATTAAGACATTACCTCTGATCTCCAGATATTGATCATTACTGTGATAGACTGCAAAATCACCACTGAGCGTATATAATAGCTGGTTGCTGTTTGTTGAATAAACTTCTGCCTCAAGTGGTCTAAGTTCCATTCGCTGTTCATCTTTAAAGTTTTTTAGGTGTTCAGTCTCCAGCTTCAGCTCCTGATTCTGCTGGTTATTAAAAACACTGAAATTCACGCCCTCCAGCTCCTCTTCGGGTAGCTCTTTATTTTCAGCTGTCGGCTTAGGTGGAGTGATTGGATTTTCTTCCAGAGTAAAATAGAGTGAAAAAATAATAGTGATAAAAATAAAGAGCGCTAAAAAAATACTTTTTCTATCCACTATTTTTTAGCCCTCCTTCTCTAAGCAGTAAGTCTGCTGTTTTTTCCACTGCACCTCCACCACCAAGTTTGTGGCGCACGGTCTGCAGCTTCTCTTTAATTTTATTCAATTCTTTTTTATCATTCAGCCAGTTCAGGGCAGTTTCTGTAATTTTTTCTGCTTCAAAATCCTGCTGCAGCAGCTCGGGTACAACCTCTTCGCCGGCAATGATATTGGGTAGGCCGACAAATTCAACCTTAAAAACATACTTTGCCAGAAAGTAGGTGGTCAGAGCCGCCTGATAGCAGATAATCTGCGGTGTATCCAGAATCGCCGCCTCCAGAGTTGTGGTTCCCGAAGCAGAAATTATAAATTCGGAAATCTGCATCAGCTGGTAATTCTTCTTTTGAATAATCTTTAAATCAAGCTCAACCTTTTCGGTAAAGGATTTTAAATACTCAGGCTCAATTCCTTCTGCAGCTGCCAGCAGAAATTCAATTTCCGGTTTTTCTGCTTTTATACTGCAGGCTGCCTGGAGCATCTCCGGCAGCAGTGACTCGATTTCTCCCCGGCGGCTGCCCGGAAAAAGCGAAATCACCTGTTTCTGCTGATCTAAATTTAACTCCTTTTTAATTTCTGCTGCTGTTTTATCAACTTCGACAATATCTACCAGAGGGTGACCGACAAAAGTAACTTCTGCTCCGGCTTCTCGGTAGACATCTCTTTCCATTGGAAAAACAGCTGCAATATGAGTTCTATAGGAAGCCATTTTGTCAGCCCGGCGCTTATTGTAGACCCAGGCTGAAGGCGGAAAATAATTAACCGCCTTAATTCCCTCCTGACTGCAGGCTTTGGCCAGTTTCATATTAAAGGCCGAATAATCAACCAGAAATACCAGATCTGGCTTCCGCTCCCGCAGGATTTTTTTCATCTCTTTGAGATGTTTAAAATGCTCTTTCAAATTTTTTAAAGCTTCTATATAACCAATAGTACTGATTTTGGTGGGGTCGATTAAAATCTCTGCTCCTATTTCCCGGAGAGCAGTCGAGCCCATACCAAAAATTTGGATACTACTATTTTTTTCTTTTACTTTTTTTAGGACGGCAGCGGCGTGCATATCACCAGATACTTCGCCTGCTGAAACCATTATTTTTGCCAAGGTAGGATTAACTCCTCTTTATTATATTCCGCAGCAGCAACTACAATTCCTTCTGCAGCTGCCCGGCGGCAGAATTCTTCTTTGTTTAAAATAAATGTTTTATCTGCTTCAATTATTAAAGCTCCTGCTTCTGCCTCAATTAAATTCTCCAGGGTTTTTAAACCAACAGTGGGCAGGTCAAACCGAATATCCTGATTTCTTTTGCTGCATTTAGCCATTACAATTCCCGGACCTCCAAATTTTGCCGCCCGCTTAATTGCTTCATCTGTTCCTTCGATTGCTTCCAGGGCCATAACTGCTCCACCTTTAACTAAGGCAGTCTGACCGATATCAAAACGACCGAGGTTATAAGCGGTCTCAAAAGCAAAAACCAAATCTCTTTTTAGTTCAGAATCTACTTTACCAGCCAGAATTCCTGGCTCTGCCAGCTGTTCTTCTAAAAGATAGGTCTGGGGCAGGATTTTAACTCCCGAATTTATAAATTCCAGGGCCAGAGCCATCAATATAGTATCATCATTTAATTCCGGCAGCTGTTTAAGCAGCTGCTGGAGCTTCTGGTCCGGATTGAAATCATTAAAAAGATGTGCCTTCTGGATCTTACCGAGCCAGATAGCCTCTTCGATTTCTTCTTCTTCTAAAATCTGCAGGATTTCTCCCAGCTGAGTTAAATTAACCGTATATTCTGCACAGTCTAAATCAGAGAATTCAGCTGTGATCTCTTCGGCAATTTTAATTACAATAAAATTCTCAGCCTGAGCTGCAGCCTTTTCAGCCCAGAGACGGGGCAGCTGACCCCAACCTGCGATTAGAGCTTTTTTAGTCATCACTGCCACCTACCGGCAGATTCCGCGGCTGGCATTGCGCAGAAAACGCAGAAAATGCTCGATTTCCTCACTGGCATCGAGTTCCTGGTCCATCTTTTCTATCGCCTCGTCAATATTCAGCTTGGAGCGGTAGAGAGTTTTGTAGGCTCTTTTTATTTCTCTACGCATTTCGGGGCTGACCCCATTGCGTCTTAAACCAATAACATTGATCCCGTTGACTCCTGCTGGATGACCATCGACTAAAATATAGGGAGGTACATCCTTAACTACCTTAGAATGTGCACCAACCATACTCATCTTACCAATGCGAACAAATTGATGGACTCCAACCATACCTGCGATTACTGCATGATCTTCGATTGCTACATGGCCTGCCAGGTTTGTCGCGTTGGACATTACAATATGGCTGCCCAGCTGACAGTCATGTGCTACATGACAGTAGGCCATTAATAAATTATCATTTCCAATTCTTGTCTCCCCTCCGCCATCGGCGGTCCCCCGGTGGATAGTAACATTTTCTCTAATGGTATTATTGTCACCGATAAAAAGGTAACTCTTTTCCCCATCAAATTTTAAATCCTGGGGCTCAAAACCTATAGAAGCCCCGTGGAATATTTCATTATTTTTACCAATCTGAGTCCAGCCCTTAACTACCACATGAGGTCCAATTACTGTCCCCTCACCGATTTCAACATTTTCACCGATGATGGCATAGGGCCCTATTTCAACATTTCTCCCAATTTTGGCTCCCGGAGCAACAATTGCTGTCTCATGGATATTGCTCATGTGGAGCACCTTTCCTTTTTTTTCAGCTGCCAAGACTATCATTCCCCTTCCAGAATTCTCTATCTATTTCTCCTCAAATGTAAACATCATTTCCGCTTCTGCAGCAAGATTATCGCCCACATAAGCTTCTCCTCTCACCTTAGAAACTCTTTTACGCAGTCTTACTATTTCAACCTTGATTCTTAACTGGTCACCCGGTTTAACAGGTGTCCTAAACTTAGCTTTATCAATACTGGTAAAAATAGGGAGCTTATCTTCCATATCTTCAAAACTGTAATAAATCAAAATTCCTGCTACCTGGGCCATCGCCTCAACTATCAGAACACCCGGCATAATTGGGTGATCAGGGTAATGACCTAAGAAAAACTCTTCGTTGATTGTTACATTTTTAATCCCAACAATTGATTCCTTTTTATGGACTTCTTCAATTCTATCTACTAATAATAAAGGATAACGGTGGGGTAAAATTGACCTGATTACACCAATATCAATAATTTCATTTATCTCACTCAAATTAATTTTCCTCCTCAAGCATTTTTTCTCTAATCTTCTCCGCCAGTCTGACATGAAGTCGGTGACCGGATTTGACTGCTATTATATGCCCCATAATTCTACCATTTAAAAACATGTCCCCAATAACATCTAAAATTTTATGTCTGACAAACTCGTTCTCAAATCTGAGCGGGTTAACCGTTTTTGTTTCTTCTATTAAAACCGCATTATCAAGACTGCCTCCCAGTGCCAGCCCCTGAGCATGGAGCTTTTCTACCTCGGCTGCAAAACCAAAAGTTCTGGCCCTGGAAATTTCTTCTGCAAAATCTATTTTTTCAGCATCGAATTCGAAATAACTGCTTCCGATTACAGGATGCTGATAATCGAGAGTATAAGATATTTTAAAACCATCATAAGGCAGGATAGTAATATATGAATCATCCTGACGGGCATAAACTGGAGACTCAACTTTAAAAATTTGCCGCTGCTCCTGCTGTTCCTGCAGCCCGACACTGATTATCTTTTGATAATAAGGATAGGCACTTCCATCTATGACTGGAATCTCTGGACCAGAAACTTCAATTTCTAAATTATCAATTCCACTTCCCCAGATTGCAGCCATCAAATGTTCTATAGTACTGACTTTAGCCTCTTTAACTTCTCTACTGCCGATGGTTGTATTTCTAACCAGATTAACTACTGACTCTGGAACTGCCTTCAGCTTCAGCTGCTGTTTCAAATCAGAGCGAAAGAAAACTATTCCGGTTCCTGCAGCTGCCGGTTTTAGTCTAATTTCTGCATCCTTACCTGAATGGAGGGCAATTCCTTCGATTATAATCTCTTCATTTAATGTCTTCTGCTTGCCTTTTTCTATATACAAAGCTGTCATCCTTTCATTAAAAGCCTTTCAATAGTTTATTATATATTTATTGACTTTATAATTCAAGGATTATTTATTTTCCAGCTCCGCCAGTCTTTTTTCTAATTTTTTTATTTTATCAATATATTTCGGCAGGCGCCTTAAATAGGCCTGTTCCTTAAGAGCTTCCCGGTGAATCTGAGCCGGCGCTCCGGAAATAAAATCCCCCTCATTTGTCGGTGAAGTAACCATTGCTCTGGCGGCGGCAGTAGTATTGTCTGCCAGCTTGATGTGGCCGACTACACCAGCCTGCCCCCCCAGAGTTACCCGGCGGCCGAGTTTGGTGCTTCCCGCTACTGCAGAATGCGCTACCAGCAGTGACTCTTCTCCGATTTCAACATTATGCCCAATCTGAATCAGGTTATCAAGTTTGCTTCCCTGCCTGATAACTGTTGGTCCGCTGGCTCCTCTGTCAATTGTGACATTGGCTCCAATCTCGACCTCAGATTCGATAATCACATTACCCTGCTGAGGAATTTTGTGGTGACCGTCTTCGTCTGTTGCAAAGCCAAAACCATCAGAACCGATTACAGCACCGGATTGGATTATAACCTCATCCTGAATTATCGTTTCTCTTTCGATAATAACTCCGGGATGTAATAAACAATTAGCCCCAATCTTTACATCCGGTCCTATAATCACTCCTGGTGCCAGGACTGTGTTTTTACCAATCTCTACATTTTCAGCAATTACAACTCCGGGATGAATAGAAATGTTTTCTGCCAGTTTAACTGTCTCAGCAAGCACAGATTTCTCAGAAATTTTCCCACTCTCATAAGGTCGCGGTGTTAAAAGATCAGCTATTTGAGCATAAACTCTCCTTGGATTATCAGTCAGCAGAAAAGTTTTTTTCGCTTTTAAGTTTGAGTCCAGCTCTTTACATATCTGCTGGCTGCTGACAATTACTGCTGCCTTAGATTTTAAAGCCAGTTGTAAATATTCTTTTTGATCAGCAAAGGTGACCGAGCTGCCTCCACTTTCTTCTATACCACGCGCATTAGTTATTTTTAAATCTTTATCCCCTTTGATTTCTGAATCTGTAATTTCTGCTAGTTCTTCGACTTTATAACTTTTTGCTGCTGTCAATTTAATCTTATCCCCCTTAGAACAAAACTAATTATTTATATTTGTTATCTATTTTATCAGCAATTTCCTGGCTGATGTTTTTTCCTCCCTGATAAACTGCCTGGTCAATTATAATACTGCTGTAACTATTTTCTGCAGCAATAATTTCTGCTTCCCTGCGCAAAATTTTCATTATTTCCTTTTCTGCTGCCCGAAGAGAGCTCTCCCTTTTTTCTGATTTATCTCTGACTGCTTGCTTAATCTGACTTAAGTGTTTGCTGGCAGCAACTACCTGATCTAAATTAACAACTGCTGTTTGCTCTTCTTTATCTAAAAATAGTGGCATGATTAAAGTTAGCACAATGATAAATACTGCAGTTGCCTTACGATAATAATGCATTTAAAATAAACCTCCTGGTTTAATAATACAATTTTTTACTATTAGCAATTATATCTTCTAATTCAGCATCTTTTTCTGCTTTTGCTAAAGCTAAATCTTTTTTTATTTCTTCTCTGGCTGCCGCCAGTTCAGCTGAGATTTTTTCCCGCAGCTCAGAAAGTATCTGCTGATGCTTATCTCTAATCTTCTCGCGATAAGCAGCATACTGCTGATTAAATTCCATGATCAAAGCACTGGTTTTACTGGAAATGGCCTCATTTAATCTAGAATTTTTTGCGGCCATTAAAGCCTGCTGTTCTGATCGTACTTTTTTCAGCATATTCCTAAATTTTTCTTTTTCACTTTCTGTGTGAGCTGTAAATTCAATCTGAAGCTGTAAATTAATTATCCTTAAATAATTGTCAAGTATTTCTTTCTGATTAAAATCAGAATATTTGTTCCTTATTTCCTGCCTCAGCTGCTGCAATTTTCGCGAAAGTTCAGCCTCCAGTTCCTGCCTTTTTTGCTGCAGTAGCTTCTCCTCTCGCTGATCTAAAGTCCTTCGTTTAGCTTCTAATGCCTGCATCTTTTCTTCCCGCAAACCATTCAGTTTTTCTAGATAACCTGCAGTAATAACTGCCAGCATCCTTTGTTTGCTCTGCTCCATCAGTTCAAAACTTCTATCTCTTAAAGTTTTTTCAAAGGCCATTTTTTCCTGCTGCAGAGATTTTTCTACTGCCAGAGATTCGAAATTAAAAGTCGGCTTTTCCTCTGAAAAAATTGACTCTTTCTGCTGCAGTCTGTAAACCGGGTAATTTTCTCGCTGCTGAGGAGTGAAAACATAAATAAGAAGAAAGGCAAAAATTAGAGCCAATAAAATTGAAGTTAAAAATTTTATCGAGATAAAATGATAATCATATTTATCCATTTTGCCTTTCTCCTTTCTATTTAAGTATTAATTAATATTTAGTTGATAAAATGATAGTTTACCATTCTTTATTAATTTTTTTAAGAACATCATCAGTCAGGTTATAACCACCGGCTAGAATCTGTTCTGATTCCAGAACAAATTTTACTTTTTTTTCGGCTGCAGTTTTTTTGATTAGTTCCTCAACTTCTGCGGTAACAGAGGCCAGCAGTTCAGACTCTAAATTCTGCAGTTGCTTTTGATATTTTACCAGCAATTCTTTCTGCTCAGCCCCGGAAAGATCTTCAGCCTTATTTTCCAGCTGCTGCTGATATTCGGCAGCTTTTTGGTTTAAAGTTTTTTCGGCCGCTGTTCGAGCAGGGTGTTCTTCAAAAACTCGCTGCAGATTTACATAAGCAACTCTGTCAACTGATTTATCTTCTGTAATTATTCCAAGCAGAAGTACTGCAGCCAGAATGGCCGCCAGTAAAAGTACAACTGCCAGTTGAAACTTACGCTCACTCAAAATCATTTCCTAATTCCTCCAGGTAAATCAATTATCTTTTATCCAGCTTGATTGTCATTCTGTAATTCCATTAGTTATTTCTGCTTCGACTTATATTAAAATGTATTTCCAATACTGAAGTAAAGCTGACCATCCTGTTCCTCATCCCAGCCGTAGTCCAAGCGCAACTGGCCTACAGGGGTGTTCATTCTAACTCCAAGCCCATAACCGTAATTAAGATCACTTAGAGAAATACTATCCCTTTCTTCCCAGACATTACCGGCATCTGTAAAGATTACCCCGGTAAAGCTCTCATTAAAGGGTATTCTGTATTCTAAGTTTAATAATAATAGGTTATTATTTGGCTGACCTTCAATATCAAAGTCGCTGCGCTCATAACCGCGCAGGCTGTCCGAACCTCCGAGATCATATTCTTCAGAGTCTAATGGAGTTCTGGGTTCACTCAAACCAAGTTTCATCCTTACCGCCCAGGCATGGTCACTAAATCCCTGATAATAATGACGGGTATCCAGATTGAATTTAGTAAAGTCCATTTCTCCACCAATAAAACCACCTGCTTGTTCGATTTCAAAGTTATTTATTGAGCCAGAGGTGGGATGGAATCTGTTATTAGAAGTATCTCTGCTGAAACCAAGAGTTACTGAGCGAAGGCTATTATCATACTCAATTACATTACTATCACTCCGAATTGCTTTTGTATCCTGAGCTCTATATCTCAGTGATGTCCTCCACTGATTTGGCAGTGAATAGCCAAAGCTTACACTACCACCTTTACTTTCTTTCGTGTATTCCCCTATATTATCGGTTCTTTTACTTTCGCGATCATAAATACTGAAACCAAATGAAAAATCACTCTGTAATAGATAAGGCTCATAAAAGTTTAAAGAATATGTTGTTGTATCACCAAACTGCCATTTGGCACTGATATTCTGACCGTTGCCAAAAAGATTCTTCTCACTTACATCAACAAAGCCCAGCCAGCCATCTGTAGAGCTATAACCACCACCAAAATTAAGTCTCCCTGTTTTGGCTTCATCTAAATTTATTACCAGTTTAGCAAGGTTTTTCTCACTGTCTACTCGCTGTAGTTCAGGGTTAATGTTTTCAAAAAATTCGAGTCTGTGCAAATTTTGATAACCCCGCTGAATTTTTTTAATGTTTATGATATCCCCTGCTTCGATTGGCATTTCTCTTAAGATAACATCATCGTTAGTTTTTGTATTACCACTGATCTCGACTGAATCGAGATATCCGGGGCTGATTTCAACTGTCAGCACACCTTCCTCAGAAATATTCACATTTTTATAACGGGCCAGAATATAGCCGTCATCCTGCATTTTTTCCTGAAAAGACTTTAAATTCTCATTCATCTTTTTTACATTTAAAACTGTCTCCACTTTGAGGTCAAGTGCTTCTTTGATTTCTGCCTCAGTGTATAAACCTTCGTTGCCTGAAATCTTAATTTCCTTCAAGACAGGATTTTCTACAACTTCAAAAATTACATTCAGACCACCTTCAAAATTTTCAAAAACAATATTCACATCAGAAAAATAACCAAGATCAAAAATCGACTGCATATCTGACCGCAGGGCTTCCTGGTCAGTCTGATCTCCAACCTCAGTTTTGACTGCATTTAAAATTTCAAAATCACTAACATACTCATTTCCTTCAACTGTGATTTTAGTAATCTCATCAATTGGAATGTTTTGAGCTACAGTTGAACCGGCAAAAGTAATCGTTAGGGTCAAAATCAAAAATGCTGTTAATAAAACTTTTCTCATTTCTCTGCCTCCTAAAATTCAATTTCTGTTTCTATACTGATCTGATATTCGTCATCTCCAAAATAAGTGCCTTTTAAAACTGTGGGTTCTGTCAATTTATATTGGAAAGATATTTCTCCTCGGCGTCCTTCTTCATCAAAAAAGGATGCATACTCTAAGTAAAGTTTATCTGTAATATTTTTCCCTAAGTAAATTGCAAATTCTCTCTCCAGACCATACTGAAAAGCATCAATCTCTGCTCTGTCTAGGGAGAAAATCGTGGCAACATCTGACTCCAGATCAGAAATTACTCCCCGCTGCAGAAATGAATTGACTATCCGCATTAACTCCTGCCAGATAATATTTTGAATCCCTATATCCTCTCCCCCAATTATAGCAGAACCAAGAGCTCCCCGGGTAGAAAGCAGATTTAAAATCTCATCTTCTGTCAGATCAGAATTTGAGCTCAGGGTAATCCGCATATTATCTGCAGAACCTGTTAAGTTGATATTAATTTCATTTCCACCAGCATAGGTAACCGCGTTAACACTAAGGGTTGGAATGTCTCCTTCATCAACCGGAGTAAAGACTGCTTCTGCGTTTTCCAGCCTAAAACGGGAATTATAATAAGTAAAGGTACCCTCTTCACTACGCAGGCGGCCTTCCATTGCCAGCGGATCCTCCAGCTGATTATTAAATTGGAGATTAAGACTACCGTTTTCCACCAAAATTTCCATATTCTCATTTTCAACAGTTACATTTTCTCCCGGTCTGATGTTCAGATTTAATTCCGGGACAAAGGCATCGGGATTGACCTCATTTTCTGGCCACTCAAAAGGAATCCCAATCACAAAATCATAGACCAGCAGATCTCCCTCGAGTAAAGGATTAACTAATGGACCAGTAAAATTAAGATCTGCGTCAAAGTCTCCCGCCAGAGAGCCCTGTTCAAAATAAAGCTTCTGACCACTCAGTGATAAATCCCAGGCATTTTCGGGATCAGATAAATTTAAAGCTCCCTCAATCCTAAAGTCACCTTCAGCAAAACGGCCGCTTAGATTATCAATAACCGCACTTCTGTCCTGAAGATCAATCTTTAGATCCAGGTCTTCAATTGGGTCTGTAAGACCAAGCTCCAGAGTGTCAGCTTCAAGGTCAAGATTACCACTTAAAGTAGGAGATTCAAGACTACCCTCGGCTCTAAAAGAACCATTAATTCTACCGGAAGCAGAATAATCTTCGCCCAGAAAAGAAACCAGGAATCCAAGGGGCAGAGACTCCAGATTTGAACTTAAATTTAATTCCTGATCAATCATAGAATAACTGCCATCAAGGTTGAGAGAACCACCCTGGCGATAATTAATGATCTCTGAAATTGAAAACCTCCGGTTGCTCTCAAGTATAACTTCTCCTTCAACCTGGTCCAGAAGATTGTTATTTACACTCAACTCTCTCAACTTATGGTCAAATCTGACTACAGGAGAACTGAGACTTCCCTCCACAGTACCACTAAAATCAACTAAACTTTTTAAATTCAAATTAAAATCATACTGTCTGGAACTAAAATCAATTCTAATTCCTGAGCCCTCAAAATTGAGAGACAGAGAGTCATTAATTGTCCCAGCTAAGTTTAGGCTTCCCTGACCTGATTTAGAACTGGCACTGATGTCCATCCGAGCCTGATAATCCCTTCCCTGAGAATTTAGATCTACATTTCCAGTAAAAATAAACTCAGATGTCAGAGGATAAAAGTCAATAAATTTACGAGTTAACTCTCTGGTTGGGACCTCGATCAGTTTAAGATTTAGCGTGCTTTTTAGCTTGCTATTTATATCAAATATTTGACCACTCAAATTATAGCTGCCAGAATCAACAGCAAAATTAAAACGGTCAATTAAAATTTTGTTTTCATTAACTATAAAACTGAGAAAATTATCGCCTATCTCCAGATCAAGCTCTGCATAACTTAAGTTTTTAGACTGAAGCTGGAAATCAAAAACCGGCTTCTCAAGTGCACCACGCAGATGTCCTTCTAAAGAAAGGCTACCGTCAATATCACTGGCATATTGATAATTATTTAAATAGTCTGCAGGCTCAAAACCACTGAGGCTTAAATCAATATCAAAACCTTCTTCAAAGTTAAAGCTGCCCACCGCCTTGAGACTTAAATTCTGCTGCTCAGCAGTTAAATTTTCAACTATAAAATCACCATTAGTTCTGCTGATTTCAGCTTCCAGTTTAGAAAACTCGATCTCCTGTCCATCTAATTGCAGAATACTGTTGCCAGCTGCAAATTTTAAGTCAAGATCATAATCAGCCAGGCTGCCTTTAATTCCTGCCTGCAGCTGAACTTCGCCGTTTAAAGGAATTTCTTGCGAACTGAAATCCTCTAGATCCTGAAAATATAGATCCTGACTGTTAAGCTTGAGATCAAGTTCCGCCTGTTCCAGACTGGAAATTTTTCTGATCTCACCTGAAGCAGAAATTCCTGCCTGAGCAATCCCTGCCTGGAAATTATTGATTTTTAAATTATCATTTTCATAATCTGCCGATAAGTTTAAATCCCTAAGCTGATAACTGTCGTAATTTAGCTCTGACATTTTGAGATGAATACTGGCTGATGGACTGCTAAAAGAATTAGAAATTGACCCCTCCACATAATCTATATCAGAATCAAGTTCCTTTAAAAGTTCTAAATGATCAGCTGTAAACTCGTTAAGTAGATCAGCTTCCAGATTTCGGGCTGCATATCGGAGCTGTATTGATTGTGTGTCGAAATCCAGCTCTCCCATTAAATCCAGTTGACCATAATCTGAATTGAGTTTTAACGCATTAAGAAAAAGCTTGTTATCTGTATACCAGAAAGAACTGTCCACTTCAAAATCTGAGTTTGAAGCGGCTGTTTTAAAAGCTAAATTAAAATCTCCATTTACGGAAATAGCGTCGATCCCATTATATATGCCAGCGGCATCAATTTTAAAATTTAAATTTCTATCTTTTATTCTGTCTATCTGACTGAGGTAATTATTATTTTCAAAGTACTCTATTTGGCTGAGCTGGGAAAGTATTTTTTCGGAAATAATAAAATCTTCTGCTTCAGCGCTCAAAAGATAGTTTTTTTCGGTCAAATTATAGCTTCCTTTTAAATTAAGCTGATTATCTTCACCCATTATAAATTCGGCTCTGTTGACAAAAATCTCATTTTGAGCCAGCATTAGAGATATTTCTGCTCTTTCCAGGTTCGAATAATCACTTTTCAACTCCGAAGCTGAGACTTCTGCTCTTGCTGTTTGAATCCGATTTGACTCTGCAGCCAGCTGAAGAGCAAAGTCAAAACTGCCTTTATATAAATAAGGTCTTAAAAATTTATAATCAAAATTAAAATTTTGGGCCCTTAGTTTCAGATCATAATCCTGAGTCTGCTTCCAGTTAAAACTTAAATCAACCGGATTTTGGTCCAAAAAAACTCTACTTTCAGCAATCGAAAGTTTCATTTCAGGACCTGCAAGCTGAATATTTAAGATAGGAGCAGTTAGTTTTATATCCTCCTTCTGAGCTGGTTGAGAGCTGTAGCTGCTCATTAGTGCTAAGTTTTCAATATCAAGCTGAGCTTTATAATCCTGAAGCCTGTGATTCTTAAAACTGATTTCTCCTCTGGCTGAACTGAGGCCTCTGAGAGTTTCTAAATCAAGCTCAAATCCCTGATAATTAAATTCGGATACAGCTATATTAGCTGCTAATTCTGCCATTCTAAAATCTCTGGCATAAAAATAAAGTTCGGCCCTGGAATTTTTTCTGTCAAACTGCAGCTCTAATTTATTTATATTAAAGTTAATTAGGTTCCGACCGCCAGCAAGCTGCAACTGATTAAGCTTCAGAGCTGTAGTAATATTTAGAGTATAAATACTGCCTGCTTCTGCTGTCAGACCGAGCTGTAGGTCAGTTAATTTTAGATCAACAGCTTCCGAACTTAAATTTAAACTGGAATTTCTAATGTTGACTTTTAGGTCTGACAGATAATCCGGCAGATTAAGCTCAGTTAGAAAATCAGGATCATTCAGCACAGTTCTTAGATTTTCAGTACTGTCTGGATTTTGAGTGCCATCTGAATTATCAGTTAAATTAAGAAACTGATTAAGCTGATTTTGGACTTCAATTTTTGCTCCTAAAAGTTCTATAAACTCAATCTCAATTATTTCGTCATCTCTAAAGTTAAGACTGTAATCAAGATTCAAAGCTTCAGCTTTGAAATAACTCCCCTCACCGTTAGTAAATTCAAACTGATTGAGTCGAATTCGATTCAGAGGCCATAAAGAGACAGAGCTGAAAGAAATCTCTCCCTCAAATCTTTCTTCCAGAAAAGCAATAATATCGTCTTTAAAATACCGGGGCAGACCACTCAGCAGGCTTAAAAAATAGGCTGTAATAAGCAGTAAAATTAAAAGCCCCAAAAGATATTTAATTTGCTTATCCATTTAAAAACCTCCATAGAAAGCTCTCAGAAAAAAGATTTAATACTGCTTTTTTATATTATTTATCGGACCTGCGGTATTGTCTCCTTCCACAGAACTTACTTCTGCCTCCCCTGCGCTGTCTCTACTGGCCGGGTCCATAATTTCTAGATCAAGATTCAGACTCCCCTCCAGCACATAGTCAGTGGAATAGCGTTCTTTAATTTCTTCATCAACATTTTCCAATTCATCAGCTTTCTGCTGCCCTTTCTCAGCTGTCTGGGCTTCCGAATCTCCTTCGGTAGATTCTCCCTCATTGTCATGTCTGGGAGCTGTTTCGCTGCTCTCCTGATAGATCGGAGCAGCATAAGAAGGGTATAACTGTAAAATTAGATCATTATTATCCGGAGAATCCAGATATGAGTTAAGCATTGACTCGAAACTTTTGTGCCCTGAAATTTCGGCTTCATTTAAGCCTCCACTGCTCTGAATCTGAGTCGAGCTTTCTTCCGGCCGCATAGTCTCACCTGTATAGCCGCCATCAATAAAAAGGGTTGCAATACCCGGTTCTACATCTTTGGGCACCTTAAGTGTAAGTTTCTTTGTTTCGGTTCCATTCCGGTAGCGGTGTAAAGTCACCTCTACCTCAAGTTCATCTCCCGGGTAAATCTTATCATTTAAAACTTTCGCTTCCTGAATCAGCGCCACACTGTCACTTTTATTGAAATCTAAATCCAGTCTAATATCAATTAAATTAACCTCTTTAAAAGGATTGGTCAAAATCAAATCTAAAAGCTGAGAAAAATCATAAAGAGCCATGCTGCCAATGTCATTCTGACTGTAGTACATATTACTTGATTCTATCTGAAGCTGTGGCAGTCCCCTTCCCATGATTTTTACTCTAGATTCTGCTGATCCAGGTCCAATCCTGTCCAGGGCAGAGTCGACCGCCTGTAAGGCTGCACTATTGGCCAGCGAAGAGAAAAAATATTCGTCATTAATAATCTGAAGATTGACTTCTTCCAGTAATCTGCCATTTTCTGAAATAGAAATATACAGGGGAGTTATCCTGGGATAGGTATCTATTCTACCTGCGATTCCAGCCCCTCTATCCTGAGTTACAGAGCCCAGAAGTCTGCTGAATGGTGAACCAAGTTTAAATGGCTGTTCTGAACTAGGTATTACTGCATTGATATTGGCTCTACTTAAAAGATAATTAACCTCTCCCTTATTTGTAAACGGGTGTCCAAAAGCTAAAAACTGTCCCTGATCAACATAGGTCAGAGTCCCTATCGAAGCGACACTGATATCACCTCTTACCAGCTGAACCGCAATTGCTTCTCCTGGTTCAGGCGGCCTGCTGATCTTGTCCTCTTCTTCAATTCCGGAACCTGGAATCACATCCAGATTTAATTGAGCCAGATTTTCTTCCAGCCTTTTCAGAGCTCTGCCGCTAATACCGCTGACCATGATCGGGCTTTTAGTTCTAATAATGTTTTCTCCCGGATTAAATTCTTCCAGTTCAAAATCGATATCACTAATATTACCACTGCTTTTTTCAACTTCATTATCCTCCAGAAGTTTTAACATCCTCCCAATAGGAGTAACTAGACCATACCGGTGATCACTGTTATTCCAGCCATAACCGATTGCTCCAATCAACTGATCATTGAGATAGATGGGGCTGCCGCTCATCCCGGCAGCAATACCACCATATTCCTCTACCTTATCTCCTGTCAGCTTAATTAATATTAAATCCTCATCTAAACTTCGGTTGTCCAGCACGTCAACTATTTTTACTTCAAATTTTTCTATCCTGGTACCAGAAAAAACAGTCTTCCCATAGCCTGTCATTCCTGCTTCTACTTCATCTAATGGCATAATCTTTTCGGCGGCAAAAACCGGAGTATTTATTAAAATAAGAACTATAAAAATATAAAATAAAATTTTAGCTGTCTTCCTTTTCAATTAAATCACTCTCCAGTTACTTTTACGATAACATGCCCTGCTCACCTGTGCTTAAAACATTTGATATCCTGTCCAGTTCACTTAGAGCCTGTCCGGTTCCTTCTGCCACACAAACCAGTGGATCATCAGTTACAAAAGCACCAACCTCTGTCTGCCTGCTGATAAACTTATCCAGGCCTTCAAGCAGTGAACCACCACCTGTTAGGATAATTCCTTTTTCAACTATATCAGCTGATAATTCTGGGGGTGTTTTTTCCAGAACTCTCCTGGCGGCCTGAGCAATATTATCCAGCAGTTCTTTAAATGCTTTGTTAGTCTCTTCTGCTGACAATTCTATGTGGCGGGGCAGACCTGACATCAAATCTCTTCCTTTAACTTCAAATTTAGCAGAAAAATTAGGATCTGCACTACCAATGTTAATTTTAATCTCTTCGGCAGTAGATTCTCCAATAACTAAGTTATAATTTTCTCGAACATAGCGTACCAGAGCTTCATCAAATTTGTCACCACCGACTCTAATTGACTCACCAACTACTATTCCTCCAAGTGAAAGAACTGCTATTTCTGTTGTTCCACCACCTATATCAATAACCATATTACCTTCTGCTTTCTCGATTCTGAGACCGGCCCCAATTGCAGCTGCTACCGGCTCTTCAATCAAAAAGGCCTTGCGCGCACCCACCTGTACTGCGGCCTCAAGAACCGCCCGACTTTCTACTCCTGTCACACCTACAGGGATACAGACCATAATTAGTGGTTTAATAAACCTGCTCTTAACCCCAACTTTTTTCAAAAAGCTTTTGAGCATCATCTCCGCTACCTCAAAATTTGCTATCACACCATCTTTTAGTGGTCTGACAACATCAATATTAGCTGGAGTCCTTCCGAGCATTCTCCTTGCTTCTTCTCCAACTGCAATCACTTTATTTGATTTGGAGTCAATAGCCACAAAAGAAGGTTCCTGCAGAACAATCCCTTTGTCACTTTCGTAAATAATAACAGTAGCCGTTCCTAAGTCAATTGCAATTTTCTTGCTGAATTTATTCAAAAGATTCAATAGCATACTCCTTCCTTATAATAACACTGTCTGTATTAAATAAGCATTTACAAAACAGTACTTTAAAATACATTCGCTCTACAATATAATTTCTCTAAAAATACAATGATTCCTGCTGTTTTAACTGATCATTTATCCCTCCACTTCTCCTGATCTAACTACCGCTTCTTTGATGAATAAAGGACCGAAAATCTCAGTCAAAGCTGCTGTCAGAATCATCATGTTAAAGATCATAAATATGAAACCGCTACTGCAAATTATGCAGCTCAAATGCTGATTCTAAACTGTTTTACATTCTTACACCTCATTATAGACTATCAATCTTAAAATAAAATTAAAAAGCAATAATACTTTTAGTGATGATTAGTCTCCATTTGTGATTCACCTGCGTTTACCACAGCATATTTAGTTAATAAAGGACCAAAGACTTCAGTCATTGCTGCTGTAAGCAGTAGAGTATTAAAGATTAAAAGCCCTACTTCTGGATCCTGGACATACTGCTGCTGGACTGAATAGGCCAGGGCAATTGCAACACCACTTTGTGGTAAAAGTCCTAAACCAATATATTTTTTTACAGCTTCCGGAGCCCCGGAGATTCTAGCAGCCAGGGTAGCCCCCCCCACCTTACCGATGATACGCGCAGTTAAATAAATAAATGCTATCAGCAGAAAACTAAGGGAACCCATCTCTGAAAATCTAATCTCTGTACCTGCAATTATAAAAAACATTGCATATAATGGAATTGTCAATGTATCTATTTCTTCTGAAATCTGCAGATTCTTTTTGGCAAAGTTACGCACAGCAAAACCAACAGACATATTTGCTATCAGAGCTGAAAATCCAAAGAAAATAGAAACAGAAGAACTCAAAGTAATTGTAGTGACTATGGTCAGTATTTTGCGGGTTTTTTCGTTAAATTTGGTTAGTAAATATTGGGCAGCATAACCAAATAACAGGCCCAAAATTATAGCACCAAAAATTTCTATCAAAGGCAGAACCAGGACTTCTGAAAAGTTAATTGCCCCTTCCCCCTTATACTGTGAATAAGCTATCGGACTAATTAAAGAAAAAATAATTAAGGCGAAGGCATCATCAAGCCCTACAACCGCCATGATTGTTGAGGTCAGCGGTCCTTCAGCATTATATTCTTTTAGAACCATGACTGTAGCCGCCGGTGCTGTTGCAGAAGCTATTGCACCAAATAAAAGAGCCATATAAAGCGGTCGACCTATCATATATACTGCTGCAGTAACCACTAAAAAAGCTGCCGCAGATTCCATAAGTGCAATTGAAAAGATGCTTTTGCCCAGTCTTTTTATTGTTTTTATTGACAGCTCACTACCAATTGTAAAGGCAATAAAAGCCAGGGCGATATTTGTAACATAATCTAAATTAGCCAGAACAAAAGTATACATATTCGACATTTCCTGATCTATCTTAGGAAAAATAGAGATAATATCCGGACTCAGTAAAATCCCCAAAAATACGTAACCAACTACAATTGGTATTCTATATTTTTTTGCCAGTAATACTACTAAAAATGCAAATAAAAAGAAAAAAGAAATCAAATACAACTCTTTATCGGCAATATTATTTAAAACCAGCCAATTTTCAACCTCATGTGCAGAAAAATTAATTAATTCATTCATTAATCACACCCCATTTTATACTATTTTCTTATAAAATTACACCACTTTACAACTTTTTATCATGCAGCATCCCTGAATGAAATAAAGCTGTGCAAACAATCCTTTAAATTCCCATAAATTTTGGTATTTTCGAAGT
>QBLP01000344.1 GCA_003070825.1 Halanaerobium sp.
AGATGTGTATAAGAGACAGGTGTCAGATCTGCCTTCAAAATTGTGAGGGGGGAGCTCTTAAAGATGAGTACTTACTTGATGGGGAAGTCTGTATTTCTTATTTAACTCAAAAAAAAGGGATTTTAGCTAAAAGTGAAGTAAATAAAATCGGCACCCATATCTGGGGCTGTGATGCCTGCCAGACCAAGTGCCCATATAATGTTAATAAAGAGCAAATAACTCAGCCGGAATTGAGTTTTTTTGATAAAAAATTAAGTTATTTTTTAGAAATTGAAAGAAATAATCCTCCATCTGAACTTAAAAATACTGCAATTATGTGGAGGGGCAGCAGAATCTTACTGAGAAATGCACTTATTGCTGTTTCTAATTTAGAAGATGAGAAATATTTTGAGGCAGTTCAAAAAAAGCTCCAGGATAATTCGCCTATAATCCGTTATTATGCTGTGCTGGCACTGCTTAAAATAAATTATCAGCGGGCAAAAGAGCTTGTAAAAAAGACAGCTGCAGCTGAAAATAACAGCAAATATCAAAAGCTGATCTTTAGTTTATTGGAGCAGAAAGGAGAAGAGAATGAATATTAATTTAGATGGAGAAAAATTAAAAGTTATTGAAAAAAAGAGCATCGAAGCAATAATCGAAGAGAGTAAAATTAAAGAGCCAAAGGATGTAATGGCTGTTATTATAGATAATGAAGTTTATGATTTAAATGAAGAACTTGATCAAGATGCAGAAATCAAAACAGTTAAAATAAATTCAGAACTGGGAAATAGAATCTACAGGCGAAGTCTTTATCTGGTCCTCGCCAGAGCAATATACGAAATTTTTCCGGAAGCTGTTTTAAAGATTGAGATTTCAATCAGCAACGGTATCTACTGTGAACTTGAAAATAAAAGCAGTTTAAGCAAAAATGATTTAAATAAAGTAAAAAAGAGGATGCAGGAAATCATTGCAGCTGACTATAAGATAAAAAAACACCGGTTAAATAAAAAAGAGGTTCTGGAGATTATAAAAAATGAAAACTGTTCTTTTAGAAGTGAACTAATTAAAGAACAGGACAAGGATTATTATACTCTTTATGAGCTTGACGGTTACTATGATTATTTTTACTATAATATGGTTCCTTCTACTTCTTATTTAGGAGAATTCGATCTCCACTTGAGAATCCCAGGTTTTGTCTTATTATTCCCCAAATTTTTCAGCAGCAAAAAAGTTCCTAAATTTATTGAACAGCCTAAACTGGCTAATATATTTTTAGAATATGAGCGTCTGGGCAAAATTCTTGGCGTTAATGATGTGGTAGAATTAAATCAGCTGATTGAAAACAAAGAATATAATGAGCTGATTAGGATAGCAGAAGCCCTGCATGAGAAAAAAATAGCAGAGATTGCAGATAGAATAAAAAGTGGGATGCCCAGAAATAAGATAATTTTAATTGCCGGACCCACTTCATCAGGTAAAACTACTTTTACTCATCGTCTCTCAACTCAGCTTAAAATTAATGGTTTAAGGCCGGTTCAAATTTCAGTAGATGACTATTTTGTTGATCGCGAAAATACTCCAGTTGACAAAAATGGGAACCCGGATTTTGAGTCATTAAATGCCATTAATTTAGAACTTTTTAATGATCATTTATTAAAGTTAATTCAGGGAGAGAAAGTTGAACTTCCAAAATTTAATTTTGAAAAAGGTGTCCGAGAAAAAAGCGGAAAATATCTAAAACTGGAAGATGAC
>QBLP01000052.1 GCA_003070825.1 Halanaerobium sp.
TAAAAATAAATTAAAAAAGATGCACCTCCCGGAGCAGAGAGATGCATCATTAAGATTAAAAACTATAGTGCTGAGTGGTTATCGGGCTTACATCATGCCGCCCATGCCACCCATGCCGCCCATGCCGCCCATTCCTCCGGGCATGCCACCGGGCATTCCGCCACTATTGTCATCATCATCGTCACTGTTATCAGCAACTAAACACTCAGTGGTTAAGAGCATGGAAGCCGCACTTGCTGCATTTTGCAGAGCAGAGCGTGTTACTTTAGCTGGATCAATGATACCGGCCTGAATCATATTAACATATTCGCCTTTCATAGCGTCAAAACCGATTCCTTCATCCTTTTCCTTAACTCTTTCTACAACTACAGATCCTTCGTGACCTGCATTATTAGCAATCTGCTTGATTGGAGCTTCTAGAGCTTTACGTACAATATCAACTCCAGTACCTTCGTCTCCTTCTAAGTTTAAGCTATCAAGAGAAGCCATTACCTTGAGGTAAGTTGTACCTCCACCAGCAACTAAACCTTCTTCCACAGCTGCTCTGGTAGCAGATAATGCATCCTCAATTCTGTGCTGCTTTTCTTTTAGCTCGGTTTCTGTTGCTGCACCAACCTGGATTACTGCAACTCCACCAGCTAATTTTGCTAATCTTTCCTGTAATTTTTCTCTATCAAAATCAGAAGTTGTTGTCTCAATCTGCTTTCTTAATTGAGAAATTCTGTCCTGAATTTTTTCTTTATCTCCATTACCTTCAACGATAGTTGTATCATCTTTAGTAATTGTTACTTTATGTGCCTGACCAAGATCATTAATGCTTGCATTTTCAAGCTTTAAGCCAAGGTCTTCAGTAATTAGAGTACCACCTGTTAGAACGGCAATATCTTCTAACATCGCTTTGCGGCGGTCACCAAATCCAGGTGCTTTAACAGCTACACAGTTAAAGGTTCCACGAATTTTATTTACTACTAGAGTAGCTAATGCTTCACCTTCAACTTCTTCAGAAATAATCATTAAGCTTTTACCTGACTGAGCAACCTGCTCTAATAAAGGTAAAATATCCTGAATACTTGAAATCTTTTTATCAGTAATTAAGATATATGGATCTTCTAAAGATGCTTCCATTGTATCAGTATCAGTTACCATGTAAGGGGATAGATATCCGCGATCAAACTGCATACCCTCTACAACATCTAAGGAAGTTCCCATACTCTTTGATTCTTCAACAGAGATAACTCCGTCCTGACCTACTTTTTCCATTGCTTCTGCAATTAAGTTACCAATTTCGTCATCATTACCGGCAGAAATTGAAGCAATCTGTGATACAGCTTCTTTTCCTTCTACTGGTCTGGCAACTGAAGCAATCTCATCAGTTAATTTTTCTACTGCTTTTTGAATACCTCTTTTGATCAGCATTGGATTTGCACCAGCAGCTACATTTTTAAATCCTTCTTTTAACATAGCTTCTGCTAATACTGTTGCAGTTGTTGTACCATCACCGGCAACATCATTAGTTTTAGTTGCTACCTCTTTAACTGCCTGGGCGCCCATATTTTCATAGCGATCTTTTAATTCTATTTCTTTAGCAATACTAACACCATCATTAGTGATAGTAGGTGAACCAAAGCTCTTTTCTAAAAGTACATTACGTCCTTTTGGTCCGAGTGTTACTTTGACTGCATTTGCTAAACGAGAAACTCCTGTTTCTAACTTGCGGCGTGCATCTTCGCCGAATTTTAACTGTTTTGGCATCTAAATCCCTCCTGTATAATTAATCTGAGTTATTTTTGAAAGTAAGCTTTAAATAAAAATTCAAATAGAAATATTACTAATTAGCTTATAAAAATTAAACTTTTATTTCTACTGCTTAGTTGAATCAATAAGTATTATTTAGTTAATTACTGCTAAAATATCTTCAATTGCAAGAATAATATATTCTTCACTATCAATTTCAACTTTTGTTCCAGCATATTTATCAAAAACTACAGTATCTCCAACAGCTACTTCAGCTTCTTCTCCTTCCGGAGCAATATTTTTACCTACAGCTACAATCTCACCCTGCTGTGGCTTTTCATCTTTTTTGGCTGTATCAGGAAGTACAATTCCTCCCTTGGTTTTTTCTTCACCTTCATCTTTGACAAATTTTACTGCAACTCTGTTATCTAGTGGTTTAATACTCATTAAAAAATAACCCCCTTCTAATATTATATTCTTTTATAATGATTAGCACTCATTTAAGACGAGTGCTAACAAGCACTGTAAATATAATATCTAAGACAGTTGGGAAAATCAAACTCTTCATTTGACTATTATAATAGATTAGAGAGTTCTAAAGTCTATTAAAATCGATTAAATAGCTCATTCTCTGATTAACGATTAATTTATGAGGATGTCTTCCTTTTTTACATTTCACGGATTAAATCAAAACAAGCTCTGCCCCGTATTTTTCTTCCAGTTCAGTATAGTGGTTACCGGTTAAATCATTGCCATAGTAATCATATATAATTTCTGGTAAAACGATTTTTGTAATTTTTCCATTTATAGTTTCGAGACTTCTTTCTAAATCATAATTAGTTAAAAGACCTGCTGCAATAATTGAGCCTCCAAAAAATTTATTTTTTACTTTCAATAGTTTTAAGTGGTCACTGATAACCAAATAATCTTTAAGCAAATCAGCTAAAAGATCATATCCTGCTTCTGAAGCCATAATTGCTGTAATTTCATTTTTGTTTTTCAAACTTTCAGCAGCATGGGCTTCTAGAGTATTTTTTACATCTCGACTCAAGTCATAGGACATTATCAGTCCGGAAATTTCATTTTTCTTCTTTTTAATAATTATTATTTTATTTTCACCAGCTCTTTGAATTTCGACCGCTGGATTTTGGGCTTTTTTGATCTGATAAAAAGCATCAACTCTGCTTTTAACAGCTTTCTGATCTACTTTTTTTATAATATCGCCAGCTCTTAAATCAGCTTTTGCTGCCGGTGAATTTTTTATAATTTCATTGATCTGGGCCTTAAAATTATTTAGCAGCTGAGGTTCAATAATTATTGGATATGAATAATTATTTTTGATTTTTTTAATAAATTGATCCAGCTTCTGATATTCAGCTGCATCAGCAGTAATTTCTGAATCTGCATAATGACTGAAGCCAGCCATAAAAACACGCAGTGTCAGCGGAGGATACTGCTCCAGATAATCAAAAGTTCTTTTTAAATAATCAAAACCCATTAGATGATGCATCGAAACAATGCTGGCAGAAAATTTCAGCTGCCTCTGCTTGAGTGCAGGTATAAACTTAAATACATTTTTCGGCTGCGAATCATTCATTAAAAAAACCCGTTCCTCAGGAGCGGGGGCATTTAAGGATATATTTAATTCCAGCGGCTCTAATTTTTTTAATAGATCAATTTTTTCAGGCTTGATAAATGAGGCACTGGTTGTTATTTTTATTTCAATACCGGGCCACCGCTGACGTAGATACTCTAAAATCTGATAAATTTCAGGGTGAACAAAGGGTTCTCCTTCGATAATTTTACTGGCTGACTCACCTATAAAAACAGGCAGCTCTGGATCTAAAAATTCAATCATCGTTTTAATTAAATCAAATTCCAAATGGCCAAAGCTGTAAGTTTCAATCTCTGAAGGATTATTTTTATGGCTACAGAAGATGCAGTTCAATTTGCAGATTGAAGTTATCGGCAGTATATTATCTTCCTTTACGGTTTTAAATAAAATTTCTTCTCTAGATCTTCTTTTCATCTCATCACCTACAATTTTAAAGAGGGGTCAGCACTAATACTTAAAGGAGCAAAATCTCGCTCAAGGTACTGATAATAAGCCACTGCTCCAATCATCGCCGCATTATCAGTACATAACTCCAGAGGAGGATAATAAAGTTTTAAATTATATTTTTCTAACTTTTCTTCCAGATAGCTTCTCAATCTTTGATTGGCCGCAACTCCACCTGATAAAACAACACTTTCAACTTTATATTCCTCTACAGCCTGCAGTAAATTAGAAGCCAGGCTGTCTACAACTGCTTTCTGAAAACTGGCTGCCAGATCACTGGTATTTATTTCATTTCCCCGCTGTTTTTCATTATTAACATAATTCATCACAGAGGTTTTTAAGCCACTAAAGCTGAAGTTGTAACTTTTACCTAAATCAGCTCTGGGAAAGTCTATAGCCTCTTCGTTCCCCATCTGAGCTGCCTTTTCTATTGCTGGACCACCAGGATAACCGAGGCCAAGAAAACGAGAGATTTTATCAAACGCCTCTCCGGCTGCATCATCTATGGTTCTACCTAAGATTTGATACCCCCTCAAATCTTCAAAATATAAAAGATCTGTGTGTCCACCAGAAATAGTCAGACAGAGAAGTGGTTTTTTAATCTCAGGATTAGCAATAAAGTTAGCATAAATATGACCGGCAATATGATTGACCCCGATTAATGGGATATTTAAAGCAAGCGAAATAGTCTTAGCAGCTGTCAGAGTAACTAAAAGCCCGCCGACCAGTCCTGGACCGGATGTAGCAGCTACTGCATCTAAATCCTCAAACTTAATTCCAGCTTCTGCTAATGCCTGGTCAATTACAGGCAGCAGCAGTTCTAAGTGTTTGCGAGAAGCAATTTCCGGCACCACTCCCCCAAATTTTTTATGAACATCAACCTGTGAAGAAACAACATTTGCCATGACCTCCAATCCATTTTTATTAACTGCAGCTGCAGTTTCATCACAGGAGCTCTCTAAGGCAAGTATATAAATATCTTCATTTTTATTTTTTAACTTATCGCTATATTTCAATTTTTCCACTCCCATATTAATTACTTCCATATTTCTGCTGCCAGTTAATTTCGGCCTGGGGCTTTTTTAAATAAGCAGGTTTAAGCTGATAAATATCATCTTTTTGGCCCCGTTTTAAATAATTTTCTCCCAGCCTTGCTAAAACTGCAGCTCGAGGCAGATCTGATTCAGGTTCACCATATTTTATCGAAAAATCATTTGCTTTTAATACTTTTCCTACTTCTAATTTTTTTTCCCCAATTATAGTTATTTGATGCTCACTGTAATCTTTTAAAATTTTGGGCAACTCAGCAATCCTAACAGCTGCCGGCGGATATATTTCTTTAATAAAATCATCAAACTCAGCTTCTGGCTGCTGATAAAAAGCATAATAGACTCTCTCTCTTCTGGCATCTAAAAGTGCTAATCTATAAGCACCGGCTGCTCCTGCTGCCATGATTTCAAGTGTAGGAATTCCTTTAACTGGAATAGCAAAAATTCTACCCAGCATTTTTGCTGTTGTAATACCAATTCTGAGGCCGGTAAAAGACCCGGGGCCTGTAGCTACAGCAGCTCCATCGAGATCTTTAGCTTCAATCTCTAAAAGCTCAAAAATTTCTTCCATTAAGGGCAGTAATTTTTCGCTGTGCTGCCTTTTTAAACTTAAATTAAATTCTCCTCTAAGCTGACCTGATTCCATCAGGGCCAGACCAAGATTATCTGTTGAACTATCTATTGCCAGAGTTAACATTCTTTATTCAACCTTTCTATTAATAATCTGCTTTTTTTACCTTCACCACGAACAGTTATTTTTCTCTTTTCAGCAGATATTTTTTCTAGATTAATAAAAATAAAATCAGCCGGAAGCAGCGGCAGAGCAAGTTCCGGCCATTCAATAAAAATAACAGCTTCTCTGTTTAAATAATCTTCAAAACCAATTTCTAAAAGTTCTTCTGTTCTATCCAGACGATAAAGATCCATATGAATAATCTCTTTTTCTCCTGAATATTCCTGGACCAGATTAAAAGTAGGGCTTGTCACTTCACCCTGATAACCAAAGACTGAAACAGCGGCTTTAGTAATTAAAGTTTTACCGGTGCCCAGCTCTCCTTTAAGCAGAATAAGTGCTGGAATTTCAATTAATTGAGCCAGTTTCCGACCAAATTCTTCAGTCCCGGCTGGAGAATCAGTAATCATTGAATAACTTTTATCCATTTAATTTCCCAGCTCCTCTGAACGCTCGGCTGCTGCTTTTACAGCTTTAATTACAGAGGCCCGAAATGCATTCTCTTCCAGTTCTGCTACCCCGGCAATTGTAGTTCCTGCCGGTGAACAAACCATATCTTTTAATTCAGCAGGATGTTTATCTGAACTTAATACCATTTCGGCTCCACCTTTAACCGTTTGAGCAGCCAGTTTAAGAGCAGTCTGACGATCAAGCCCTTTTAAAACTCCTGCATCTGACAGTGCCTCAATAAAAAGGTAAACAAAGGCCGGCCCACTGCCGCTGAGTCCAGTTACTGCATCCATTGCCTCTTCTTTGACCTCAACTGTTTTTCCCAGTGAATTAAAAATCCTATCAACAAAGGCTTTCTCATCTGCCTCAACAGCTGAAGTATAATAAAGAGCACTCATCCCTTCTGCAACTAAAGCCGGAGTATTGGGCATTACTCTAATTATCTTAGCTCTGGCACCAAAGTACTGGGCGAGTAATTCTGTTTTAACTCCGGCTGCAATTGAAATAATCACTTTTGAAGCTGCTTCTTTTTTAATATCTTCCAGTACTAAGTTAATTATCTGAGGTTTAACTGCCAGAATAATATAATCAGCTTCAGCTGCAGCAGCTTTATTATCAGCAGTAATAGCTATCTGAGAAAATTCAGCTGGAAGCTCAAATTCCGCATCAGCAAATTTCTTATCTGCGGCTGTAATATTTTCGGGCTTAACTAAGCTCTGATTTAAAATACCACTTAAAATTGCCTCTCCCATATTTCCCAGACCAATAATCGCTAAGTTCATTTATAAATCCTCCTCCAGCTTACTCTCTAATCTGACCATTACCCATAATTATATATTTGGTAGTTGTTAATTCTTTTAATCCCATTGGTCCTCTGGCATGCAGTTTTTGAGTACTGATTCCTGTTTCAGCCCCCAGTCCAAACTGTCCTCCATCTGTAAAACGGGTCGAAGCATTTACATATACTGCTGCTGCATCAATATCATCTAAAAATGCTCTGGCAGTAGTATAATTTTCTGTTACTATAGCCTCCGAATGTTTGGTTCCATACTTATAGATATGCTCTACAGCTTCTTCATAATCTGCTACAACTTTAACAGACATAATATAATCTAAAAATTCGGTTGCATAGTCTTCTTCTGTAGCTGCTTTAACTTTAGGGACAATCTTTTGAGTCTGCTCACAGCCCCTTAATTCTACATCACTTTCGGCAAAAATTCGGCCCATCTCTGGCAGAAACTCCTCTGCAACCTCCTGATCAACCAGTAAACTTTCGGCAGCATTGCAGACAGCAGGTCTGGAATATTTAGCATTGAAAACAATTTTTTTAGCTTTCGTCAGATCTGCATCTTTATTTACATAAACATGACAGTTACCAACACCCGTTTCGATTACAGGCACCTTTGATTCGTTGACAACTTTTTGAATCAAACCGGCTCCACCGCGCGGGATTAAAACATCTAAATAATCATTTAGAGTAAAGAGTATATCTACTGCCTTACGGTCAGTAGTAGAAATTAACTGAACAGCTTCTTTTGGCAGCCCGGCCTCCTGCAGACCATCCTGAATGATGTTTGTTAAAATTTGATTTGAGTTAAAAGCGTTTGATCCCCCACGCAGAATCACTGTATTTCCTGATTTTAAACAGAGACCTGCTACATCAACTGTAACATTAGGCCTGGCTTCATAAATAATACCGATTACTCCCAGCGGAACTCTTATTTTGCCAATCTGAAGTCCATTTGGTCTTTTCCACATCTGAGGAACTTCTCCAATCGGATCTTCCTGAGCGGCAACTTCTCTTAAACCCTGAGCCATCCCCTCAATTCTTGCTTCAGTGAGCTTAAGTCGATCAAGTAAGGCTCTACTTAAATCATTGTCTCTGCCTTTCTGCATATCCTTTTCGTTAATCTCTAAGATCTCAGCCTGTCTTTCCAGCAGTTTATCAGCAATAGAATTTAAAGCATTATTTTTTTCGTTGGTACCTGCTTTGGCTAATTTCCTGGCTGCTTTTTTCGCTGCATCTGCCTGTGAAATTAATTCTTCTCTAATACTCATCTTTATCTCCTCCTATAACCATATTATCTCGATGGATAACTTCACTTTTATTAAAATAACCAAGAATTTGTTCAATCTCATTTGAATGAGCGCCTTTAATTTTTTCAATTTCGTCAGAATTATAGTTAACAATCCCCTTACCAATCGCCCGTTTCCCGTCACTAATAGTTACCGGATCACCACTATTAAATTCTCCTTCAATCTTAATAATGCCACCGGGTAGTAAACTTTTGCCTCTTCTGACTAAGGCCTCTGCTGCTCCCTGATCAACTACAATTTTACCAAGCGGCGGCAGATTGAAATTAAGCCACTGTTTTCTTTTAGACAACCTCTCCTCGGCTGTTAGGAAGGTAGTTCCCAGATCAAACTGACTATTTTCTGCCATCTCCACAATTTTTAGAAGTGAGTTTTTTTCTTTCCCTGAGCCAATAATCATCTGCACCCCGGAATTTACCGCGATTTTAGCAGCTTCAATCTTTGTTTCCATACCACCTGTTCCAACTTCACTTCCCTTACCGCCAGCCATTTTTTCTATCTCAGCGGTAATATTCTCAACTTTAGAAATCAGACTAACATTATCTCTATTTCCATCTGGATTGCCATTATAAAGTCCATCAACATCAGAAAGATTGATCAATAAATCTGCCTCTACCAGTCCGGCAACTCTTGCTGCCAGAGTATCATTATCTCCTACTTTAATTTCATTTGTAACCACTGTATCATTTTCATTAATTACAGGAATTACATCATGTTCAATTAAAGTTTTTAAAGTATTAAAGGCATTTAAATAGCGGTTTCTATTTTCTAGGTCACTTGAAGTTAATAAAATTTGAGCAGATTTTGCTCCATATTCCCTGAAAAATTTATTATAAATACCAACTAAAAGTCCCTGTCCAACAGCTGCACAGGCCTGCTGTTCTGGAATAGAAGCCGGTTTTTTAGCATAGCCGAGCTCTCCCATACCTGCTGCCACAGCTCCGGAACTAACAAGAAGCATTTCTCTTCCCTGATTTTTAAGGTCAACAAGCTGTCTGCTTAAAGCATCAAGTTGAGTAAAATTCAATTTTCCATTTTTGTTGGTTAAACTGCTGCTCCCTACTTTAACTACAATTCTCTTAAATTTCATTATTAAATCATCCTGTCTTAAGCTAATTTTAGAATTAAAGACACTTTTATTTATTATATCAAATTTAATTAAAGATAAAAAGGGGATAGCTGTTATCTAAACAGCTATCCCCAGCAATATAATATATTTCTGTAAAAATTAAGTTAAGCCAGTTCTATCTTTAAAACTTTGGTTCCGGCTTTAACTCTCTCTTTCTTTAAGATTTCTATATTTTTAACTTTTTCCATGTTGGTAATAATAACTGGAGTAGAAATCGAAGGAGCATTTTCTTTAATGAAATCTAAATCTACTTCAATTAAAGGAGTCCCAACTTCAACCTTATCCCCATTTTCTACAAGCTTTGTAAATCCTTCTCCATCTAATTTAACAGTATCTATTCCAATATGAACCAGAACTTCCAGCCCTTTTTTAGTTTTAATTCCGACTGCATGGCCTGTAGAAAAAATCTGAACAATCTCACCGGCACAGGGAGACTTAACTACATTTTCTTCAGGAGTGATAGCAAATCCGTCTCCAAGCATTTTTTGGGCAAAAGCATCATCCGGTACATACTGCAGTTCACTAACTTCCCCTGCAAATGGTGCAGCTAAATATTCTTCTTTTTTCTTAAATATATTAAACATCAAATCTCCTCC
>QBLP01000345.1 GCA_003070825.1 Halanaerobium sp.
CATTTAAAGAATTTACTGTAACCGGTGTTGTATGGATTAAAGCAATTTTTGCCACATTTATCAGCTCCTTTTATATTTCTGTGAGCAGTTCACTTACAGACTGAGATTTATTAAAGCCAGTTATTAGTTTTTCGGGGATGGAATCCAGTCCCTCGGCTGCTGCCATTACTGCAGCAATTACCATGGCTCTGGCGGAAGTATCTCCTCCAGCCATAATGTTAATAGTCAGTGCTTCCAGAAGATTATCAGCATTCCACAAAACATCCAGCACAATCGGAAAGCCCTGCTCGATCGAACAGCCCTGACCGCGCTCATCTGCACTGGCGACAATACTGTTTTTGCTTCCTATTTTTTCAAAGCTGTCTGCAGTGAACTGATTTAAATCTTTACTGTCTTCGATTGCTTTTTTATAGTCTTTACCTGCCAGTACTTCCTGTATTACTCTAAAGACAAATTTCCCTGTCTGATCAACAACTTTTTCATTGTGGGTTAAATGAATCAGGTCCAGAAAATCCTGTTCAGTAATATCCGCTTCTAAAAATAAAGGCAGACTGCGGGCAATACCTCCCAGTTCATGATTTTCTGCTCCGACTAGGGTATTTGAATCTCTGAATTTTTCCAGCGAATCCTGCATTGCATGATCCATGTACATCTCATTATTTTCAAGATAATCAACCCAGTCATCTCTAAACTTCTTTAAATCAAAGCCCTGATTATCCGATATAGACTGCAGTAAAGCAAAGGCCTGTTCTCCATAGTGAGATAAATCTCCGGCTTCTTTACCCTGATGGAATTTAGCCATTGGTTCAGTATATTCCTTAATAATTCCTGAATAGTTTTCTGCAAGCTTTTCAGTATCATATACCCAGTGGGAACCGAATGAGAGTGCGTCTGCAATAAAGACTGCTTTTATTAAATCTTTTCTTTTATTTAGCATGATTATCCCTCCAGTTGAAATCTGATTATTTTCTGATTATATTATAAAAAACTTGTTGAAAAAATAAAATTAAATTGATTACACCTTTGGTTTCAATCCTTATTTTAGTGGATCTGCAGTTATGATCCTTGATATTGAATCGCGAGAGATTATCGAAAAAGCCTGTTTCAATCCTTATTTTAGTGGAACAGTTACTGGAACCGGAATCTGCAGAGCTGACGGAATTTAAGCATTAAGTTTCAATCCTTATTTTAGTGGATCAGTCATTGGAACTATGCTGCAGGCTGCCTTCATTTTAGAGGCTGAGGTGTTTCAATCCTTATTCTAGTGGATCAGTCATTGGAACGCATCATAATTTCAAAAGACAGGTTTATTCACATCTGTTTCAATCCTTATTCTAGTGGATCAGTCATTGGAACAGACAATCGACAGCAAACCGCGTTTTCAACTGGATAGTTTCAATCCTTATTCTAGTGGATCAGTCATTGGAACATTTCAAAGTCGAACTGGCCCGCAATAAAATGACTCGTTTCAATCCTTATTCTAGTGGATCAGTCATTGGAACTTTATAGTCTGATCAACAGTATTCTCAGCACTTTCTTGTTTCAATCCTTATTCTAGTGGATCAGTCATTGGAACAATTTTTTATTTATTGACATTTCTCCGGTAATTTGCGTTTCAATCCTTATTCTAGTGGATCAGTCATTGGAACAATTTGGACTGTTTTTCAGGTGGCTTTCGGTATATGTTTCAATCCTTATTCTAGTGGATCAGTCATTGGAACATAGTCTGTGGATTATCACCTTCCTTAAGTTCTGTTTTGTTTCAATCCTTATTCTAGTGGATGAAAATCAGATCTATGTAGAGTTTCAATCCTTATTCTAGTGGATCAGTCATTGGAACCAGCTGACAGGATACAGCATTTTCTAAGGAAAGCGTTTCAATCCTTATTCTAGTGGATCAGTCATTGGAACTAGTAGTAGAAATGTAATACTTAATATTATCAGCGGTTTCAATCCTTATTCTAGTGGATCAGTCATTGGAACAAGCGATTCCGAAGCTCAAAAAGCCAAAGAAAAAGTGTTTCAATCCTTATTCTAGTGGATCAGTCATTGGAACATAGTCTGTGGATTATCACCTTCCTTAAGTTCTGTTTTGTTTCAATCCTTATTCTAGTGGATAGTGGATCTGAGCCTCCCCCAATTTGTAGGACACTGAGTTAAGATATATAATAAACTCAGGAGGTGCCCAAAATGGGAAAAAGAAGAAGTTACACTGAAGAATTCAAAAGAGACGCTGTTGAACTCAGTCTCAACTCTGATAAATCTGTTAAAGAAATTGCTGAAGATCTAGGTATTAATTATGGTAATCTCAATCGCTGGCGTAGAGAATATAGAAATAAAGGAAAACATGCCTTTCCTGGTAACGGTAATCAAAAATTAACACCCGAACAGCAAAAAATAAAAGAGCTTGAAGATGAACTTAGAGAAACTAAATTAGAACGTGATATATTAAAAAAAGCAGTGGGCATCTTTTCGAAAAAACCGAAGTAATATACGGTTTTATCCGGGACCACAGAGATCAATTTCCTGTGACGAAAATGTGCCAGGTATTAGCAGTTTCCCGGTCAGGTTTCTATGATTGGCTAGATAGAGAACCCAGTCAAAGAGAAATTGAAAATAAGAAACTGAAACTAGAAATAGCTAAAATATACTGGCAACATAGCGGCCGTTATGGAAGTCCAAGAATACATCGTCAGCTGGTAAAAGAAGGCCATAACTGTAATATAAAAAGAGTTGTGAGACTGATGAAATTAATGGGGCTTAGAGCAATTCAGAAAAAGAAATTCAAAAAGACAACTGATTCAAATCATAACTTACCGTTAAAAGAGAATTTGCTTAATAGAAATTTTGATGTATCTAAGCCTAACAAAGTTTGGGCTTCAGATATTACATATATACCCACAGCTGAAGGCTGGCTTTACCTAGCTGTAGTAATAGATCTTTATTCACGAAAAGTAGTTGGCTGGTCCATTAATAAAAGATGGATTGTCAACCCTTTTTAAAACAATTTTTTATCGAACATTAAATATCTATATTCAACAGGTGTTAGGTAATCTAACGACCCGTGGATTCTGTGGTTA
>QBLP01000346.1 GCA_003070825.1 Halanaerobium sp.
GTAAAAAAGAAGCTGGGTAGTCCCCATTCAGCAGAAATCATTATGTACTCAGTCGATTTTGCAGAGATAGAGCGACTGCAGGAGGCAGGTGAGTGGGATCAGCTAACTAAAAAGATGATAGAAATAGCAGATAAACTGGAGAGAGCCGGAGCAGATATGATTTTAATCTGTGCCAATACGATGCACCAGATGGCACCAAAAGTTCAGGCAGAACTTGGGATTCCACTGCTCCACATTGCAGATACGGCAGCTGAAAAAATCAAGGCTGAAGGCTTAAAAAAAGTGGGTCTCCTGGGAACAAAGTATACGATGGAAGGCGATTTTTACAGAAAAAGAATAGAAGAAAATTATCAAATTGAGGTTCTAATTCCTGAGGCTGAAGAGCGGGATTATATCCATCAGGCTATTTATCAGGAACTGGTTAACGGAGTCTTAAAAGATCAAACTAGAGAAAAGTTTTTAAGAATTATTGCTGGATTAAAAAATCAGGGAGCAGAGGGGATTATCCTGGGCTGTACAGAAATACCATTACTGATTAAAGAAGAAGACAGCAGTCTGCCGGTTTTTAATACCACTGAGCTGCATGCTAAAAAAGCTGTTAAACTCGCTTTAAAATAATTTTTGTTTTAAAAGCTTAAATTGGTTTTCTGCACTGAATTGAATAAATAAATATTATAAATAGAGGTGAAATCTAATGTTTGCCAATAAACTAATCGCAAGAGCAATGGAATATGCCGCTCAGGCACATCAGGGTGATACCCGGAAAGGGGGAGAGGTTCCCTATATTGTTCATCCCTTTGAAGTGGCAATGATCTTAAAAGAAAATGCTTTTGCAGATCAAATTGTGGCCGCCGGACTCCTGCACGACCTGCTTGAAGATACTGAAGTTGGAAGAGAAGATTTAAAAAGAGAATTTGGAGTAGGAATTCTGGAACTGGTGCTGGCAGCTTCCGAAAAACTGGAAGGAAGAGATGAAAGAAGCTGGGATAAGAGGAAAAACCAGACTATTAAATATTTAAAAGAAGAGGCTGCTTTTATTAATAAGGCAGTGGCCTGTGCAGATAAATTAAGCAATGCCCGCAGTATCTTAAGAGATTTAGAAGCTGAGCCAGAAGATTTCTGGCAGCGCTTTAGTGCTCCTAAAAGCAAACAGAAGTGGTATTATAAATCTCTGGTGGAGAGTCTTAAAGAACTTGAGGGTCTAAAAATGTATGCTGAATTTAAAGAGGTTGTAGCTGAGATTTTCAAATAATTCAATAAAACTAAAATAATTAAAATTGCTGCCTTCGGTACAGCAATTTTTAGTTGTTTAGGTGCTGTTGCATTTAATTTAGAGAGTTTAATAGTTTTAAGAACAATTAATGGTGCTTTTGCAGCCGGTATTTTCCCGGTAACAATGGCTTTAATTGGAGATAGTTTTTCTGATAAGGATAGACAGTTTGCTATAGCTAAAGTAATGGGAATGATGTTTTTTGGTGGAGCTTCAGCAACTGTTTTAGGAGGGGCACTGGCCTATTTTGGTTCCTGGCGCCTGGTTTATTTAGCCTATGGACTTGCAGAATTTGTTATTGCCCTGGTTATGATCAAAAAGTTAGAGGACAGTAAGAGTACTATTGATAATTTAAATTTCAAAAAGGTATATGGCCAGGCACTATCTAATGTAGATATGCTCTTAGTAATCGGAATTATATTTGTTATCGGTTATACTGTTTTTGGTAGTTTTACCTATTCCGGAGATTATATTCAGCAGATTACAGGCTATAATATCTTTTATG
>QBLP01000053.1 GCA_003070825.1 Halanaerobium sp.
TATTGTATCGGCGATTCTGGCAATAAACTGTGAATTGGTCGGCTTAACATTTTCGTTAATATTATTTTTAAAGTATTTTTTCAGTGCTGTTTGATTTCCCCGCTGCCAGACAACATCAATTGCATGTCTAATAGCTCGCTCAACCCGACTGGGAGTAGAATCAAATTTTTCTGCCACCTGGGGGTAAAGTTCTTTGGTTACCGCACCAAGTAAATCCATATCTTTAATTACCAGTTCAACAGCCTGACGCACATAGCGGTAGCCTTTGATGTGAGCTGGGATTCCAAGTTCCTGGATAATTTTAGTTATTAAAGGTTTATAGTTTCCATTTTCAACCTCTAATTCTGCATTTTGAACTGTAAAATTATCAGCAGCACCACTCTCTGCTTCCATGAGTTGTTTTATTCTCTGGGTCAGTTTATCCAGGTCAAAGGGTTTCATAATATAATAATGAACTCCAAGTTCAAGTACTGTTTTCATTATTTTATCATGTCCCATTGCAGTTAGGGCAACAATTTTCATTTCATCTATTAGTTCTTTGGAGTTTAACTCTTCTAAGACCCCAATCCCATCCAGATGAGGCATTATTAAATCTAAAATTAATACATCCGGCTTTTTATTATTTTCAAGATATTCCAGAGCCTGCTCACCGTCATAAAGCATTCCCACTACATTAAACTCGTCATTTTCATCAAAAAATTCAGCTAAAAGCTGACAAAATTCCTTATTATCATCAACAATCAAAATATCAATCGTCTTTTCCATAATATTTCCCCCTCATTTATTTAAGTACTGTAAAATCTTTTTCAGTCCCTGCTGAAAATATATTGTTAATATCCCTTATAAAATTAATACACCAATTAAAAATAGTATCTCCCTATTATTCAGCCATCAGCAGTAATTCTTCTGCATGAGCAAGAGTTTTGTCAGTCATTTTTGTCCCACCAATCATCCTGGCAATCTCTTTAACTCTTTCGGCTCTATCTAAAGCATAAATTTGAGTAAAAGTTCTGTTTTCTCCCTTTTCTTTTTGAATTAAGAAGTGATGGTTTGCTGCACTTGCCAGCTGAGGTAGATGTGTAATACAGATAATCTGTCTGTCTCTGGAAATCTGAGTAAGTTTTGAAGCCATCTTAGCAGCTGTTTTCCCACCAACTCCACTGTCAACCTCATCAAAAACCAGGGTATCAACCTGATCAAGATCAGCGGTAATGGTTTTTAGTGAGAGCATTATCCGTGATAACTCTCCTCCGGAAGCAATTTTAGAAAGTGATTTTAATTCTTCACCCCGGTTGGGAGAAATTAAAAATTCAATCTGGTCAGTACCATCAGCAGAAATTTCTTTTTCTTTAAAATCAACTTTAAACCTGACATCTTCCATTGCCAGATCCTGAAGCTCATTTTTTAACTGTGTTTCTAAATTTTTAGCAGATTCCTTACGGTACCGGGAAAGCTTTTTAGACTTATCAGTAAGCTCTTTTTTTAATTCTTGTTCCCTTTTAGTTAGTGAAGCAATTTTTTCTTCAACATTCTCTAATTTATCCCTTTTTTGATAAAGTTCCTGCAGATAAGAAATTACCGTCTCTACGTCTTCTCCGTATTTTCTCAACAGAGTATTAATCAGATCCAGACGGTCACTAATCATTGAAATTCTTTCCTCATCATAGGCAAAAGAACTTTCAAAATCACTTAAATCAAAGCTAAACTCTTCCAGTCCATAATAAATATCAGCAAATTTTTGATTTAGATCTTTTAATTCCTGATTATAATCTTCAATTTCTGCAAATTTATTTTTTAGAACTGAGAGCCGATCCATTATTCCCTTATCTTTGTAGTCATCACCACTAAGAGCAGATATTAGTTCGGCCACAACTCTGTAGATTTCCTCTCCGTGAGAAAGAGTTTGATATTCCTTTTTTAACTCTTCGTATTCTCCTTCTTTTAAGGCTGCCTCTTCAATTTCTTCAATCTGGAAATTAATAATATCCAGTTCTCTTGCCCTCTGAGAATCATCAATTTCAATTTCAGAGAGCTCCTGGCGCAGCTGAAGCAGTTTTTGATACTGGCTTTTGATTTCGCTTTTTAAAGGCTTAATTTTATCACCAATAAAAGCATCGAGAACCATCAGGTGAGAACTCTGATCTAAAAGCAGCTGATGCTCATGCTGACCGTGGATGTCAATCAAATAGCGGCTGATTTTTTTAACGATTTTCAGGGTAGCCAGCTGACCGTTAATCAAGGTTCGGTTGCGCCCATTTTCCCGAATTTCCCTGGCAATCAGGATTCCACTCTCCTCTTTTTCAATTCCGGCATCACTTAAAATTTCATTAATTATTTCGAGCTCTTCAGGCTGAAAAAAAGCAGAGATATAGGCTGCTTCTTTACCACTGCGGATTATATCAGTATTTGCCCGGGCTCCAAGCAGCAGATCCAGAGCTCCGATAATAATAGATTTACCGGCACCGGTTTCTCCGCTTAAAATATTTAATCCCTGTTTAAAATTAATGTTTACCTTATTGATTAAGGCAAAATTCTTAACCTGTAAATCACTGAGCATAATTTTTCCTCCTGTCGGTTACAGTTAGGCAAGGTGCATTTTTTCTTTAACAGTGGTATAAAAAGTTCGATCAGGTAATTTAATAATTGATAATTCCTGGTCTGCCCCACTAATATAAATCTCATCACCGGGAATAATCTCATTCTTCTGTCTGCCATCAGCACAGCCTTTAACAGAGCGACCATCACTATCTACTTTGATTCTGATTCTTTCTTCGGCAGAAATCACCATCGGCCGCAGATGGAGATTATGGGGACAGATTGGAGTAATCAAAATCGCTTTGATCTGACGGGGATTAATAATTGGTCCTCCAGCCGAAAGAGAATACGCTGTGGATCCAGTTGGGGTAGCAATAATTAAACCATCACCCCGAAAATTATTGACAAGCTCATTATTAATATAAAGCTCTATTTTAAGCATCTGAGAATCTGGATCCCTGTTAATTACATAATCATTGAGAGCATAACTGCTGTTTATTTTTTCTTCACTTCGGTAGTGCTCTGTCTGCAGCATCATCCTCTTTTCGATATTGTAATTATTATTATCAATCATTTCCAGAGCCTTGATCAGCTCATCAGTTTCCACATCTGTTAAAAAACCAAGGTGACCGACATTAATACCCAAAAGTGGAATCTCACTGCCAATAAAATGGTGAGAGCTGTGCAGAAAAGTTCCATCTCCACCAATGATTATTATGTAGTCTGCTTCTCTTTTAATTTTTTGATAATCTGCTCCTCTTTTTTTCTGGGCAAGCTGATAAGCAGCCCGCTTTTCAATTAGAAATTCTTTATCCCTTTTTTCAAACCACTCAACAGCTCTTTCAGCAACAGTAAAGGCTTCTTTTTTATCTAAATTAACTATTAATGCAGCTTTATTCATTTTAAGAACCCCCCAGCTCTGTATGGGCTGTCCTGACAGTTTTATTGATTTTATCCTGCCAGCTCTGACAGTCAAATTCAGGCTTATTTTCGCAATATCTGAGATGAACTAAATATTCAATATTTTTACTCTGGGCACCAGTGATTGGCGAATAATTTAAGGCAAGTGGTTCAAAACCCTCTTTAAGAAAAAAATCACTTAAACTTTCAATTACATCTATATGTACTGCCGGGTCTTTAACCACACCATTTTTGCCGACCCGTTCTCTGCCGGCTTCAAACTGTGGTTTAATTAAAGCAATAAAATCACCATTGTTTTTAATGAATTTCTTAACTCCTGGTACAATCAGCCTCAGGGAAATAAAAGAAACATCAGTAACTACCAGCGGAACTTCAACTGGCAGCTGATCCTTTTCTAAATGGCGAAAATTACATCTCTCCAGCACCTCAACTCTTTTGTCCTGACGGAGTTTCCAGGCCAGCTGACCGTAACCGACATCAATGGCATAGACTTTTGTCGCTCCGTGCTGCAGCAGACAATCGGTAAAACCACCTGTAGAGGCACCGATATCAATTGCTTCTTTAGCTGCCGGGTCAACTGCAAAAATTTTCAGTGCTTTTTCCAGTTTTAGTCCTCCCCGACTAACATATGGGTTTTTATCACCCCGATACTCAATTTCAGCTTCCGGATCGATTTGAGTTCCTGCTTTATCTTCTCGCTGACCATCAACAAAAACCAGACCGGCCATAATAGCTCTTTTTGCCTGAGATCGGCTTCTAAACATACCTCTTTCAGTTACTACAATGTCTAATCTTTCTTTTCTGGCCATAACTTATTTACCTCCTCTGCCTGAGCAAGCAAAGAAAGAGCATTTTTAAGAATACCTCTGGCATCCAGCAGGTATTCTTTCTTCATTTCATCCATTTCACCCTGGCTGACAAACTCATCGCCAACTCCAATTCTCCTAATGTTTTTCGGAGAAATACCTCTGTCGGCGGCAAGCTCCAGGACAGCAGAAGAAAAGCCTCCAGCCAGTACCTGTTCTTCAACAGTAATAATATTTTCTGAGTTCTTAAGTGCTCTGATAATCATCTCTTCATCCAGCGGCTTAATAAAACGAGCATCAACTAAAGCTGTTTTATAGCCATTATTATTTAAAATCTCAGCTGCTTTTTGAGCTGGATAGACAGTTGAGCCAACTGCCAAAATAGTAAGGTCCATTTCAGTTTCAATTTTGATTAATTCCTCTGCCTTACCGATCTCCAGACTTTTTAATTCTTCAACTTTAAGGGGGGTATAATCTCCAGCAGCACTACCCCGTGGATAGCGGAGTACAGCTGGCCCCTCATGGTTAACAGCAGTATATAACATATGCTGCATCTGTTCTGCATCTCTGACTGCCATCATGACTAAATTGGGCACAGGGCGCAGAAAAGAATAGTCAAATAAACCCTGATGAGTTTCACCATCATTACCGACAATACCTGCTCGATCAACAGCTATAGTTAAATCTAAATTCTGGATCGCAGCATCGTGAATAACCTGATCATAGGCCCGCTGCAGAAAGGTTGAATAAATTGCACAGACAGGTTTCATTCCACCTCTGGCCAGACCAGTTGACATAGTTACCGCATGCTGTTCGGCTATCCCGACATCATAATATCTTTCTGGATAAGAACGAGCAAATATCTCCATTCCTGTTCCAGAGGGCATAGCAGCAGTCACTCCAGCAATTTTTTTATCTGACTCAGCCATCCTAGTTAGAGTTTGACCAAAGATTTTACTGTAACTTGCTTTTGTTTTGACCGCCTTTGAACTGCCGTCTTCAATATTAAAAGCTCCAACACCGTGAAATTTATCAGGATTATTTTCAGCAGGTGGGTAGCCCTTTCCTTTTTTAGTTATAACATGTAAAAGCACAGGCCCTTCGATCGCTTCTGCCTGTTTAAAGTATTTCATTAATTCAATAATATCATGACCATCTACAGGTCCCAGATAGTTAAAACCAAATTCTTCAAAAAGAACTCCCTGAATAAAGCTGTATTTTAAAGCGCTCTTAACCCGATCAACTGTACTGGAAACAGTACTGCCAAAGCGAGGAATCTTATTAATTAAAAATTCTATATCTTCCTTGACTCTTTTTAGAGTTGGATCATTTCTTAAATTGGCTAAATAATTAGAAATAGCGCCCACATTATTGGAGATCGACATCTCGTTATCGTTTAAAATAACATTTATATCAGCACCAATATGACCGGCATGGTTAAGAGCTTCAAAAGCCATTCCACCAGTCAGAGCTCCATCACCGATTACTGCATAAATGTCTCCCATCTCGTCAAGGTTTTCCCTTGCCATAGCCAGTCCAACTGCTGCTGAAATTGAAGTGCTGCTGTGACCGGCTCCAATAATATCGTGAGGGGATTCAGCACACTTGGGATAACCACTCATCCCATCTTTCTGTCTTAAATTTTTAAAGCAGTCTCTGCGTCCGGTTAAAATTTTATGGGTATAAGCCTGGTGTCCAACGTCCCAGATGATTTTATCTGTGGGACTGTTTAAATAATGATGCAGGGCAATTGTTAGTTCTACTGTTCCCAGGTTTGAAGCCAGATGGCCGCCTGTTTTTGAAATATTTTCCAGTAAAAATTCTCTAATTTCAGCAGCCAGTTCTTTTAGCTGAGACCCCTTTAATTTTTTTAAATCATCTACTCCATTTATTTTTGCTAAATAGTCACTCATTAAATCCACCTCTTTTTTAAAAAACCGTAAATTTTATCATAAGTCAGATGAAAAAATGCTAAGAAACGGCCAACTAGAAAAATAATTTTTGTCGAGTTCTTCATTCCAAAATATTTAAAAAATGCCTTTCCACCAACAGTTAAGGCTGAAGCCAGTCCAATTATTATCAGATTGGTCCATAAATTTGAAAAACCATAGTAGTTAATCAAATCAATTGCAATTACTGCACTGATTGCACCACTGATAGTTCCACAAATATCACCAACTATATCACACATTAAACTTGCTACTTTATCACCATTTTTAGCCAGATAAAGGGAAGTTTTAGCACCAAATATTTTTTTTGCTGCCTTTGCGTTAAACGGTTCAGTCCTGGCAACAGTAGCTGCCACTCCAACCATATCAGATAAAACACCTACTATAATAATAATTAACAGTATTATTACTGCCATCGGTAGGGGTACAAACTGTACCTGTGTCTGCGAGACTGATGAGACACTTACCGCAATAAGAAAAGTCATAATAGCAATAATAATACTGCTCTTTAAATTAGCCAATATATTCACCTCAATTAATAAAATAACAGATGGTAATATAATAGATAAATGCTGTGTCATAGGTCCAGCAGGTTTTCCCCGGGAATTCCTGTCTGTCGCCATTCAGGAGATTTCTCTTTAAATTCCCGCTGCAGGGTCTCCCTCTGCAGAGCTGGATTACCACTCAGAACACACTTTAATCCCTATTATATCCCTTCTGGACAGTCTAGAAGTTTTCCTTGACAGCATTTAAACTATCTCCTAGCTTCTTTTGCAGTACTGGTTTCCAGCAGGTTCAACCCAGGGCTGGATCCAGGCGCCTGTGTTTTGCTACTGTCTCCAGTACCACTTCAAAGCAGGCTACACTGCTCAACCTTGCGGTTAGAACAGGTGAACCTGGCCTTGCTATGTATTTAATAACTCGACCAGGCCTCCGCGGGAAAGGGGTCAACGCCCACATGCCGTTGTGGATCGCCCCAAGCCCTTATCTCCCTGCAATGGCCCCCGACTGGGCGTCAGCAGCCATTACAAAGAACTTCATCGATATGCCCGTTGACGGATTTTTAGGCCCGCCTTCAAAGATAGTATGCTGACTAGAATACTGCACCATCTGCATTTTAACTAATTATAACATATTTATATTAACCCTTCAATTAATGCTGACGGTTCAGGATGTAATCAACTAAATCCTTTAAGTTTTCTGCTTTATCCCCAAAGATATTTAAGGCTGATTTCGCTTTTTCAGCGTGATCCTGAGCTGCTTTTTTAGCTTTTTTAAGTCCCATAAGTTTAGGATAGGTAGATTTATTCAATTCTTCGTCTCTACCGACTACTTTCCCCATTTTCTCGGTCTCTCCTGTAAGATCAAGCAGATCATCAACAATCTGAAATAAAACACCAATATTTTCGGCATAATTTAGCAGTGCGTCTTTCTCAGCTTCTGTATAATCAGAACAGTAAAGCCCATTTAAAACTGAAGCCTTAATTAGGGCACCGGTTTTTGCTCGATGGACTTTCTGCATTTCCGCAAGGCTTAACTCTTTATTTTCAGCCTCCAGATCCAGAACCTGACCACCAACCATTCCCTGATAGCCTGAGAATCTGGCAGTACTGGTAATTATTTTAATTCTGGCTTCAGGCTCAATTTCAAGCTCAGATAAAACTTCAAAAGCATAGGTTAATAGTGCATCTCCGGCTAAAATTGCAGCTGCCTCTCCAAAAACAAGATGGTTTGTCTTCTTCCCCCGCCGCAGCTGATTATCATCCATTGCCGGCAGGTCATCATGAATCAGAGAATAACTGTGAATCATTTCCAGAGCTGAACCAGCCTTTAAAGCAGCCTGATAATTACCAGCCAGTAATTCCACAGTTAAAAGTGATAAAACCGGCCTAATCCGTTTACCACCTGAGAGCAGGGTATACTTCATAGCCTCAGTTAATTGAGGAGCTATTTCTCCCTTTAAATTCATCAGCTCTTCTAAATTGGCTTCAACTTCTTTTGCTTTCACCTTCAAAATATCTTTTATGGTCTGCAAGTCTAATCCTCCTCAATCTCAGAATCAAAGGGAACTTCCTCAGTAAATTCTTCATCTTCTTTAAGCATTAATTCAATCTTTTTTTCAGCTTTATCCAGTTTTTGATGACAGAATTTTAAGAGCTTCATCCCCTGGCTGAATTCAGCAAGAGTTTTATCCAGAGATAAACCACCTTTTTCCAGGTCTTCTACTATTTTTTGTAGCCTCTCCAGTGCTGATTCAAAATCTAAATCCTCAGTTTTAATTTCTTCCTGATTTTCATTAAATTCAATTTCATTTTTATCTTTACTCATCTATTTCACCAACTTTTCTACTAGCTTTTACTTCCAGATCTAAAAGTCCATCACTCAAACGGGCCCTGAGCTGATCTCCCTGTTCAATCTGCTCTACTGAGCTGACTGTCCGCTCAGCCTGATCCTGAAGAATAGCATAACCCCGGTCCAGAGTTTTGAGTGGACTTAAATTATTTAGCCTCTGATATAATAGCTGGTATTTATTTTCCCAGTCATTATATTTTCTTTCAATCTGATGATTTAATTTCGTTTCTAAACTATCAAGTTCCTGTTCATAATTTCTAAAAAGTTCTTCTGGTGATGCAAAAATTCTACGTTCAGAAATATTCTGAAGTTTATTTTTCAGCTCTCTGACCCGGCCAGAACCACTGTTTAAAAGCCTCTGAGATAGGTTATCAAGTCTATTTAATATTTCCTCACGGTTAGCCGTTGCCAGTTCTGCTGCTGCAGAGGGTGTGGGTGCTCTCAGGTCAGCTACAAAATCTGAGATAGTAAAATCAGTTTCATGACCAACACCACTGATTACTGGTAATTTAGAATTATATACTGCCCGGGCCACCACTTCTTCATTAAAGGGCCAGAGGTCTTCAATCGAGCCCCCACCCCGGCTGATAATTATCAGGTCAATATCATCGCGGCTGTTTAAATATTCTATCCCGGCTGTAATTTCACCCTTAGCCAGATCTCCCTGTACATGAGCCGGAACTATCAAGACAGAAAAATTACCAGAGCGTCTTTTCATCACTGAAAGAATATCTCTGATTGCTGCCCCGGTGGGAGAAGTTACAATTCCAATTTTGCTGGCCAGAAAGGGAATTTCTTTTTTCCTGCTCTCTGCAAAAAGACCTTCTTTTTCCAGTCGGTCCTTTAATTTTTCAAAAGCCTCGTAAAGTTTTCCCTTACCTGCTTTTTCCATCTCCCGGGCATAAAACTGATATTCTCCCCGCTGGGCATAAATATCAAGATTACCTCTGGCCTCAACCTGCATTCCTTCCTCCGGCTCAAAGTCCAGAGAAGAGTTGTAACCCTTAAACATTACAGTTTTTAGCTGTGAGTTCTTATCCTTCAGGGTAAAATACATATGACCTGAACTGTGGTGGTAAAAATTTGAAATCTCACCACTAATCCAGAAATCAGAAAGAAGAGCATCTTCTTTAATTAAAGACTGAAGATACTCTGTGATTTCCTGAACTGTATAGATC
>QBLP01000347.1 GCA_003070825.1 Halanaerobium sp.
CAATTATACCAAAAACGGGGGTTTCATGCTATTTTTTTGCTAGAAAATATTGAAATTTCAAGGTGCAAAAGCACTTTTACAAGTGCGAAGTTTGAGTTATTAATTATAACCTGGTTAACACTGGAAGGCCTGCTTTTTCTATTTTTATAATTAAAGCAAAGTAAATTATTTTAAGTCTGCACAATTAAATGAGTGACTTAAAACTTTATCTTATCTATAACTTGATGAATAAAATTAATTTAAACAGTCGAAGAGCATGGATGCTATGAGCTGAGCTAGGAACAGGAGGTTCCTTAGCTCAGGCAGCTGTTTAAATTAATTTTACGAATCCTAGTTATTGTTATAAAGTTTTACTGGAGCGATATTTCATTGTGCAGACTTAAAATAATAGAAAAATTCAATTATAAAAAGAAAAAAGCAGAGCCTGAGCTCTGCCTGTAATAAAATGAAAAATAAATATTATCTTTTTGAGAACTGTGGACTTTTTCTCGCTTTTTTGCGGCCGTACTTCTTTCTTTCAACCATACGGGAGTCTCTGGTTAAGTAACCAGCTTTCTTAAGTGGTCCACGGTAATCCTTATCAACTTCCAGCAGTGCTCTAGCAATTCCATGACGAACTGCTCCAGCTTGACCTGAAAGTCCTCCACCTCTAACATTTACTAATACATCAAATGTACCATCAGCGTTAACTAATTCTAAAGGTGACATAATATCTTTAATTAAAGATTTTCTATTAAAATAGTTATCAATTTCTTTGTCATTTACTAAAAACTTTCCATCTCCAGGCAGCAGGCGTACACGAGCTGTAGAAGTCTTTCTACGACCTGTACCTCTATATTGTACTTCAGAAGCCATCTATTAAATTCCTCCTTTCAGAATTAAAGTTCTAATTTTTCTGGCTGTTGAGCCTGATGTGGATGATTAGGTCCACTGTATACTTTTAATTTTTTAAACATTTTTCTACCAAGTTTATTGTGTGGTAACATACCCTTAACAGCTTTTTCAATAATAAATTCTGGGTCTTTGTCGCGAAGTTCTTTATAAGTAACTTCTTTAATACCACCTGGATGATTTGTGTGACTGTAATGTTTCTTATCATCCCACTTCTTACCTGATAATTTAACCTTTTCAGCATTAACCACAATTACATAATCTCCCATATCTACATGAGGTGTAAAAGTTGGCTTGTGCTTTCCTCTTATATACTGAGCAATTTCAGATGCCAGTCTTCCTAAAGTTTTATCTGCAGCATCAACTACATACCAGTCGCGCTCTACAGTTTCATTTTTAGCCATATATGTTGACATAACTATACCTCCTTAGTTAAAATACTCTCTATAATTACATGAAATTATTCTCAACGGGGCTTGTTGTTGGACAGAATAATTCATAATAATTTTAATACAATCTTCTGCTTTTGTCAAGTTAAAAGATATAAATTAATCATAAAACACTTCGATTAACGTTAAACCCTGAGCCGGAGCAGTAAAACCAGCATTATTTCGATCACAACTCTGCAGAATATATTCCATTTCCGACAGAGTTCTTTTTCCCAGACCGGTTTCAATAAGTGTACCGGCTAAAATCCTTATCATATTATATAAAAAACCATTTCCAATGACATCAATCCAAATTTCGCCATTATCTGCTGCATAAAGATCCAGAGAATAGATTTCTCTTACTGTTGATTCAGCTGAAGATCCGGCAGCACAAAAAGCAGCAAAATCATGTGAGCCTTCAAAGACTTTAGCGGCTCTCTGCAT
>QBLP01000348.1 GCA_003070825.1 Halanaerobium sp.
TATTAATACTAATCCATACCAATATAAGCTCCCTTTGCTGCAGGAACTGCATGACGAACATAAAGTCCTAAAGTTCCACTGTTAAATTTAAACTTAGGCTTTTTCCATTTTTCTTTACGTACTGCTAATACCTTATCAATTTCTGCAGCCGATTTTTCTTCTCCATTCAGACCAATGATATTTAGTTTTCGTCCCGGAATATCAATTTCTATTAAGTCTCCATCTTCAACTAAAGCAATTGGCCCGCCATCAACAGCTTCTGGAGAAACATGTCCGATAGCTGGGCCTCGGGTTGCCCCAGAATATCTTCCATCTGTGATTAAGGCTGTAGAAGTATTTAATACTTCATCTGAAGCTATTGCCTCACTGGTATAAAACATTTCCGGCATTCCACTTCCTTTAGGACCTTCATAGCGTATAATTACAGCATCACCAGAAACTATATCACCTGATAAAACAGCATCTAAAGCTTCTTCTTCAGTATCATAAGCTTTAATTCTGCCTTTGAATTGATGCATTTGAGGATCAACTGCTGAATGTTTAACCACAGCTCCCATTGGAGCCAAATTACCTTTAAGTACAGCTAAGGATCCTTCATCATTAATTGGAGATGAAGCTGGGTAAATTACATCATTTGGCAAATTTTTAGGTGCTTCACTTTTCATATAATCTAGATAGCTAAATTTATCAAGTTCTTCTAAGTTTTCTGCCAGAGTTTTTCCGGTAACTGTCATCTGATCTAAATGCAAATAATCTTTTAATTCTTTCATCACAGCCGGCAGCCCGCCTGCATACCAAAAATAGTGAGTTGGGTATTTACCACTTGTTTTTATGTTTGCAATAAAAGGTATCTTACGATGAATTTCATCAAATTGATCTAATTCTATTTCGATTCCAAACTCGTGTGCAATAGCAGGAATGTGTAAAAGGGCATTTGTTGAGCCACCAATTGCAGCATGAATCATAATAGCATTTTCAAAAGATTTACGGGTGACTATATCAGAGGGTTTTATTCCCTTCTTGACTAGATCTACTAAATAATGACCTGCCTCTTTTGTCATAATCTCTAGAGCTGGACTTGTTGAAGGAATTAAAGCAGCTCCAGGCAACGCTAAACCAAGTGCTTCAGACATTAACTGCATAGTAGAAGCAGTTCCCATAAACTGACAAGCACCACAGCTTGGACAGGCTGAATACTGATACTGTTTAAACTCTTCTTCGGTAATTTCACCTCTTTTGAGATCTGCAGAATAAGTTCCAATCATTTCTAAAGTTAAACCAGCTGGCCCAGGTGCCATTGAACCTCCTGGAATATGGACAGCAGGTAAGTTAAGGCGTAAAATAGACATTAAATGTGCTGGCACAGATTTATCACAGCTAGAAAATAAAGCAATCCCATCATAAGGTGCTGCCATTGCCTGAATTTCAACCATATTTGCTATCATTTCTCTGGAAACTAATGAATAGTTCATACCATCATGTCCCTGAGCAATGCCATCACAAATGTCTGAGGTTGTCATTCGACTTCCCATAACATCAATTTTTTTAAGTTCATTTTTTAGTGTACTTACATATTTATCTAAATGAAAACTTCCTGGATGACCATTACCATAAGTATTGGCAATTATAATCTGCATTTTATCTAAGTCATCTGCAGTCCAGTCCATTCCCATTCTTAAAGCATCTATTTCTGCTCCCTGTTTTCTTATTTCTTGACTTCTAAGCAATAAAACCATCTCCTTGG
>QBLP01000349.1 GCA_003070825.1 Halanaerobium sp.
GATATATGGGGGTAGATGATGCATTAAATATCAATGTCTTTACTCTTTTTGAAGAAAATAATATTAATATAATTGCTCAGGAAATAAAAATGCTAATTTAGATGCTGTTTCTGCTTATTCTGAAGATAAAGGTGCTTATATTTTTATCAATGACAGCAGAGATATTCCCGAAGAAAGAAAAATCTTTTCTGCAGTCCATGAATTAGGGCACTTAATTCTTCACCGCGATCAATACAGTAAAGATATTAGTGACTTTAAATATGCTAACACTCGGATAAAAGATATAAGAGAAAAAGCAGCAGATCATTTCGCGATGGCATTTTTAGTACCTGCTAAAGTTCTAAAAAATTATAATTATTATTTTGATGATTATATTGACCTGGATCTGATTATTGAGAAGAAGAAAGAATTTGGTGTTAGTGTAAAATCTCTGATCATGACTTTAAATAAATATGGCTATATAGATGCTAAAATATTAGGTGCTCTATTCAAAAAACTCAAAGAAGCTGGATATGATAAAAAAGAACCAGAACCGAGAGATTATATAAGAAAAAATGAAAAGCTATTCGCTCTGGTTAGAAAATTAGTTATTAAAGAGGAAATAACCATTAATAAGGCTGCAGAAGTATTAAATATTCCAGTTTTAGAAATGAGAAAACTGGCAAAAAAATGGAAGAATTATGAATACAGAACGGCTTAAAAACTACAGAGGAGAAACAATAGTAGTCGATAATAATATACTAGGGAATTATTGTTGGGACGGCGTACCCACATCTCTTTATACCTGAATTCAGGTGCGGTAGATGCCTGTTCTACCCTCAATAATCCTCTCTAAAAATCTTTTATTGTAAGTTAATCATAATTTTTTAAAATTAAATTGTCAAGTTAAGATCTTCAAAAATAAAAGTATTTAATAATCTTTCAATCAGGAATTACTTAAGCTTCTATATGAATCTAAAAGCTTTGATTAATAGAAAGTAGGCTGAATAAATGAGCTGTGTATTTTGTGAGTATCCAGAAAAAGATTATATTATAGAAAATGAACTGGCTTTTGCGATATACGATAAATCCCCTGTCAATGAAGGTCACATGCTGGTGATTCCAAAACGGCACTTTGCCAGTTATTTTGAGGCGACTGAAGAGGAAGTAATGGCCATTTTCAAACTGACAAAAAAATGTAAAAAAATCTTAGAGGAAGAATATAGTCCTGATGGCTATAATATTGGTTTTAATGTTAATTATGCCGGCGGTCAGACTGTAATGCATCTCCATCAGCATATTATCCCCCGATATGAAGGAGATGTTGATAATCCAAGAGGTGGAATCAGAAGGCTGAAGAAGCAGCTAGTTTATTATGATGGATGAAAATAAAATTAGCTATGCTTTCTAATTAAATATCTAATCACCCCAATAAGATTATTCTTTATTTATTATAACATTAATGTTATAATTTGATTGAAGATATTGAAAGTTGATTAGGGGGTTAATACAATGAACAATTTGGATGAATTTGATCAAATAGTAAAGTCGTCTATGTCAGAAGAAGAGTATGAGCGTCATATTTTAATATCTAAAATTTCAGCTGATTTAATAAGATTAAGACTTGATCAAAACATGACTCAAACAGATCTGGCGGAAAAATCAGGATTAAAGCAGTCAGCAATTGCCAGGTTGGAGTCAGAAGAAGTGCTGCCTAAATTAAGTACACTACTTAAATTAGCTAAAGCTTTAGA
>QBLP01000054.1 GCA_003070825.1 Halanaerobium sp.
GATTATCCTGATATAAATCTGACATAAAATCAACCACTCTATTTTTTAGATTTCTCTAGCAAATAATTCTTGATATTTTCAGCTGCTGTCTTACCGGCACCCATCGCCTTAATAACAGTAGCAGCTCCAGTAACAACATCTCCACCAGCATAAACACCTTCACGGCTGGTCTGCTGATCGTCATTGACCTCTATTCCACCCCAGCTTTTAGTTTTTAAATCTTTAGTATTGGAAGTTAAAAGTGGGTTTGGATTCTGACCGATAGCAATGATTACTGTATCTAGGTCCAGCATCCAGTTAGATCCCTCAATCGGAATTGGGCGTCTTCTGCCAGAATCATCTTTTTCACCGAGCTCCATCTGCTGGCATTCCATCCGAGCAACTCGACCTTCTTCTCCGTGAATTGCAACCGGATTATTTAAGAGTTTAAACTCAATTCCCTCTTCCTGAGCATGATGGATTTCTTCACTGCGGGCAGGCATCTGCTCTTCAGCTCTTCTGTAAACTATATATACATCCTCGGCTCCGAGTCTTTTAGCTGTTCGGGCGGCATCCATAGCAACATTTCCTGCGCCAACAACAGCAACTCTATCACCGACTACAACCGGAGTCTTATATTCTGGATATTTAAAGGCCTTCATTAGGTTAACCCTGGTCAAAAACTCATTGGCAGAATAAACTCCATTTAGGTTTTCACCGGGGATATTTAAAAATCTCGGCAGACCTGCACCAACACCGATAAATACTGATTCATATCCCTGCTCAAATAATTCGTCAACTGTAATTGACTTCCCTACTACGACATTCAACTGAATATCGACTCCCAGTTCTTTGATTGCCTCAACTTCCTGGTCAACAATTTCTTTGGGCAGTCTGAATTCTGGAATTCCATAGCGCAGAACTCCACCTGTCTCGTGCAGTGCCTCAAAAATCGTAACATCAAGGCCGTATTTAGCCAGGTCGGCTGCTGCGGTTAATCCAGCTGGTCCGGCTCCAATTACAGCTACTTTTCTGCCTTCTAATTCAGGCACCTTCATTTTTTCTATTTCTTCGGCACTGGTTCTATCTGTACCGCGCTCCATATTATAATCTGCAACATAACGCTCCAGACGACCGATAGCTACTGGCTCATTTTTAATCCCCATTACACAGACATCTTCACACTGTTCTTCCTGAGGACAGACCCGGCCACAGACAGCTGGCAGATTGTTTTTACTTTTAATGATCTGATTTGCCTCGACCACATCACCATCAATTACTGCCTGAATAAACTGAGGAATCGGTACATGGACCGGACACCCCTCAACACAGGGCTGGTGTTTACACTGCAGGCATCTTTCTGCCTCAACAACTGCTTCATCATCACTGTAGCCAAATGGAACCTCTTTAAAATTCTTAATTCTCTCTTCTGGCGCCTGTTCTTTCATCGGCGTTTTCTTTTTCTGTAAAGCCATTACTTATCCTCCTCGACTGCTGTATCATGAACTAAATCTTCTTCATTCTGATAAAAGTTAAGTCTGTTCATTAATTCTTCAAAATCAACCTGATGGGCATCAAATGCAGGACCATCAACACAGGTAAACTTTCTTTCTCCACCTACAGTTACCCGGCAGGCACCACACATTCCTGTTCCATCAACCATAATTGTATTCAAGCTGACTATTGTTTTTATTCCATACTCTTTTGTCATATCAGCCACTGCCTTCATCATTGGTACCGGTCCAATAGCCACTACTAGATCGATGTCATCTTCTTTTTCCATTAGATCCTTTAAAATATCAGTTACATAACCGTGATGACCATAACTACCGTCATCAGTTGCAATAAATAATCTGTCACTATACTTCTCTAATTCTTCTTCTAAAATAATTAAATTTTTGGTTCTGGCTCCGGTAATACTGATTACTTCAGCACCCTGCTCATAAAAACCTCTAACCTTTGGGTATAAAAGGGCTGTTCCTGACCCTCCACCGAGTAAAACTACTTTTTCGTAGCCTTCCAGATCAATATGGTGGCCTAAAGGACCAACTATATCCTGAATTTGATCTCCTTTATCCATTTTTCCTAATAATTTGGTTGAATAACCGACCTCCTGAAAAATAATAGAGATCACACCGGTTTCGCGATCATAGTCTGCAACAGTCAGCGGAATCCGCTCACCCTTCTCATCTACTCTTAATATGATAAAATTACCGGGCTTTGTTTTCTCGGCAATCATTGGCGCCTTGACCTTTAACTTTGTAATTGTTGGTGCCAGAACTTCCTTTTCTAAAATCTCGTACATAATTTCCCTCCTGAATTTTAAAAACTTGAGCAAAAAAATACTGCTTCTATACTTTATTCTTTAACAGTTCCCTTAATTCCTCCCTAATTTTAGAATTAATTCGAACTGGAGTCAAGTTATTTTTTTCTTAAAGTCTTTACTGTAATTTTTTATTAAGATAAACAATATTTGAAAAAACTCCCTTGACAAAGACAAATATTTAAGTTAAAATATAATTTGTCAGTGCGAAAGTGGCGGAACTGGCAGACGCGCTAGGTTCAGGGTCTAGTGGTCTCACGACCGTGAGGGTTCGAATCCCTCCTTTCGCACCATTTTAATATAGCAGTGATAAGAGTCCTCTTTAGGGCTCTTTTTTTATTTGCTATAAAATATACTCTAATGCGTTTTGCCTGCGAGCTGCCTGCGAAACAAAATTTTTAATGCTAGTTTATCTACATTAGTATAGTACAGTTTACTATATATTTGTTATTTTTGCAAAAAGAAAGACTAGCTCAGTGGCTGGGTGATTTAATCTTAAATTTTAATTCCTCCACAAATACAAAAAACCTCCAGAGCTTTCACCCGGAGGTTAAATAACAATCTAATATATAATACTAAGTCCTTCACATTAATATATTCAAAATCAAACTAAGCTTCAAGACTTTCTACAAAATCTTTGATCCTCTTAATTCCCTCTTTAATTCGCTCTTCTCCTAAAGCAAATGAGATGCGGACAAAATCATCCATTCCAAAAGCTATACCGGGTACCACTGCTACCTTCTTTTCCTGTAAAAGCAGATCAGCAAAAGAAAGTGAGCCATCAATCTTCTCATCTTTAATTTTTCTGCCCTCTAATTCTGAAATATCAATAAAGAAATAAAAAGCACCTGCCGGTTTAATAGCCTTTAGGCCTTTAATCTCAGCCAGCAGTTCGGCTGTCAGATCTCTTCGCTGCTGATAAACCTCTCTGCGCTCTTTGATAATCTCTTTGAGCTGATCATTGGCCAGCGCTTTTGCACTTGCATACTGAGCAATAGTATTTACATTTGAAGTAGTGTGGCTCTGAATTTTAGCCATATTTTTAATCCATTTTTGATTTGCAAAACCAAAACCTACCCGCCAGCCGGTCATCGAATATGACTTAGACATTCCATTAACTACTAATAGTTTATTCTTTAGCTGTGGAAAAAGTTCAATCATTGATTTAAATTCTTTGTTGTCATAAAGCAGCTTATCATAAATTTCATCACTAATAATAAATATATCTCGCTCAATTAAGACTCCAATTAGTTCCTCAAGTTCTGAGGCAGAATAAAAATGACCATCAGGATTTGAAGGTGAATTGATAATGACTGCCTTAGTGTTTTTTGAAATTGTACTTCTTAATTCTTCTGCTTTTACTTTATACTTATTTTCAGCTTTAGTTTCAATCAAAACTGGCTTACCACCGGCAAGTTTAACTAACTCCGGGTAGGAAACCCAGTAAGGCTTGGGGATTAATACCTCATCTCCCTCTTCTAATATAGCTGAAAGGCCATTAAAAAGAACCTGTTTACCACCATTACAGACAATTACTTCATCTGTTGAATACTGATGTGAATAATCAGCAGCAAATTTAGCAACTGCCGCCTCTTTTAATTCCGGTAGACCTGAAGCAGAGGTATAGCCTGTATAGCCTTTTTTCATTCCTTCTACTGCTGCCTCTTTAATAAAATCAGGTGTCGGAAAATCTGGCTCTCCCACACCAAAACTGACCACATCTTCTCCTGCTGCTGTCAATTTACTGGCCGCTGTACTGACAGCAATAGTTTTTGACTCTTCAATTTTTGCAATTCTTGCTGAATAATCCATCTTCACACCCCATTAACTTATTTCTTTGATTGAACCTGGCACCTAAATCGTTTTATTGAACCAGGTCCAAAAAAATTTTTAAGCAAATTTAGACAGTATTCCATTTATAAATGATGGTGAACTATCATCTGCATATTTTTTTGCAATTTTTACTGCTTCATTAATCGCAACTTTTGCCGGGATTTCATGCTGAATCTCATAGGCAGCAATTCTTAAAATATTCCTGTCAATTGCCGGCATCCTTTCGATATTCCAGTTAATTGCATACTGGTCAATCTGAGCATCTAAGAGCTCAAGTTCCATAATAATGCCCTCCAGAAGCTCTTTGGCATATAAATCATCAGCCAGAGCACCTTTTTCATTCATAAAATCTCTGTAGCTCTTTCTTGAATTTTCAAGGTCAAGCTTTTTTCTGATATCCAGTCCGTAAAGAATCTGTAAAACCCAGATCCTCTGTTTATGTCTCGAAACATTTTGCATAAAGAAAATACCTCATTTCTAACTCTATTTAAATCTTTCTGGAATAATTCTTAGTATAAAATCTTTCAAATCTTCTTCAAAACGCCAGCGCGAGCCTAAATAATAGCCAACTAGAGTGGTTATAAAGAGCAGCAGAGTTTTAAAGAAACCAATGGTTAAAATCAAAACTCCAATAATTAAGCCAATTAAGGCTCCACAGATTTTTTTGCGGTTAAGATAGATAAATTGAATTAGCTCTTCATTAAGTTGATTTTTATCCATTTATTGACCACCTCATTCTACTTCTTCAGGCAGTTTATTATCTTTGCGCACATCATCAATTCTTATTTGAACCTTCTCTACCTGAATGCCTGTGGTCTGCTTAATATAGCTCTTTAAATCGTGCTGAATGCTTTCGCTAATAGCTGGTAAATCACCGGGCACTGTTAACTTTCCACTTAATATAATTTTTAAGCCCTCTTCTTTTTCTTCAAGTTTGATTTTAATATCATCGAATCTCTGTTTTTCTTTAACTCGATCTTTAATCAGGTTCGAAAGAGCGGAAATAGTAATTGTAATATCTCCTGACTCTGAACTCAGCAACCTGGTTGATTTGAATTTCCGATCGGTAAAGTAAGGGTAGAGCACAAAAAGGGCCATGATTAAAAAGGCTAGATAGACCACTGCTGCCTGCCAGTTATTATAGCTTGCAGAAATTAGATCGGGAATAAAATTCATCGATAAAAGCCCAAAACTATATAGAGAAAGAGTAATTGTTAAAACGATAAGAATTAAAGCGATTAAAAAGGAAAATATATTTTGTATAATTTTCATGGCTTAACCTCCAATCATTTTTGAAAGAAGAATTTATTCTTCATCTTCTACTTCCTCTACTTTATTTTCAGCTTCTTTCTGTTCTTCTTCCGGAAAGTTAACTCCCTGAACATGAACATTGACTGCCTTAACATCCAGGCCAGTCATTCCCTCAATTGCCTGTTTTACATTATCCTGAATTTTCCAGGCTACATCTGGAATAGAATTACCATATTCTATAATTACATATACGTCTACAGAAGCTGTTTCATCAGCAACTTCTACTTTAACCCCCTTGCTGAGGCTTTTTCGGCCAAGCATATCAGCGATTCCACCTGCAAGACCGCCACTCATTCCAGCCACACCTTCAACTTCAGTTGCCGCCAGACCGGTAATTATCCCCACAACTTCGTCAGCAATTTTAATGCTTCCTTCTTCATCCTTCTCCGCTTCTACTTTTTCAGCTTTAATATCTTTAATTTCTTCTTCACTCATAATTTAACCTCCTTCTATTTACTAAATAATTATCTTTTAATATCAGCCAGCAGTTGGTTTTGTTCTGAATACTGACCAACAATTAAAGCTCCAATTTTTTCTTCTTTGTTTTTAATTACTTTTACATAACTTTCGTTATCTTCCAGAACTTCTTCCTCGTAATCCCCTTCTTTATTTAATTCTCCCAGAGAAACCACATTAATTCCGGCAACCTTTAGTTTGTGAGAGGGCACATAGCCGTCAAATTCAGCCTGACCTCCACTCATTACCGTTCCAGCTACTCTTCCCTGGGCTAGAGAAGGAGGCCAGATTCCGTAAATTTTATCATTAAATTCTGCCACATCACCGGCAGCATAAATATCAGGATTGGAAGTCTGCATTTTGCTGTTAACTAAAATACCTTTGTTTTTATCTATATCCAGATTTTCAACCAGAGAAGTGTTTGATCTTACCCCGGTCGAAATTAAAACTAAATCAGCTTCAATTTCACGGTCTTCCATGATAACTTTCTCTACATTCTGTTCTCCTTTAAAGCCCTTAGTTGAAGCATCTGTAACTACTTTTACATTATTCTGCTTCAGTTTCTCCTCCAGCAGATCCCCACCTCTTTGATCAAGCTGCATTGGGAGCAGATAGGGTGCAACTTCTAAAACTGTCGTATCCAGGCCGGCCTTAGCAAAATTATAGGCTATTTCCAGGCCTAAAAGCCCTCCCCCTACCACAACAGCCTTTTCTGCTCTTTCTGCTGCCTGATTAATTTCCTCCAAATCAGCTGCAGTTCTTAAGGTGAAAATATTATCCAGATCAACACCAGAAAATGGGGGAACAAAGCAGTGAGAACCATTTGCCAGCAGTAATTTATCGTATGTATACTGATCCTTTTTGCTTTTTAAAAGCTTATTCTGACTGTCAATTTCAATAATCTTTTCATTAAGATGAAGTTCAATATTGTTTTCTTCAAACCATTTTTGATCATTGATAATAATATCTTCTACTTCAACCTCACCTGAAAGACATTCTATCAGCCGCGGTCTATAGTAAAAAGGATATTTTTCATCTGTAAAAATTGAAATCCTATCTTCACTTTTTCGATTTTTAAGAATCTCCTTTGCTGCAGAAACTCCTGCAGCTCCAGCCCCAATGATTAAATAATCCATCAAAAAATTCCCCCTTCAAAAGTATTTAGCTGTTTGCTCTTTCGATATATTCGTTGCTGCGGGTATCTATTTTTAAAATATCTCCTTCTTCAATGAATAAAGGAACCTGTACAACCAGACCTGTTTCCATTGTAGCAGGTTTGCTGCCTCCAGAAACAGTATTACCTCTAATATTCGGCTGAGTATCTTCTACAATTAACTCAACAAAAGTTGGAAGTTCTATATCAATCGGACGTCCCTGATAAACAGCTATATCAAGTTCCATATTTTCCTTCAAATATTTAACCTTATCTCCCAGCTGTTCTTCACTGAGATGAAACTGTTCGTAAGTATCATTGTCCATAAAAATATAGTCACTACCATCCCAGTATAAAAACTGCATCTTCTTTTTTTCGACATGGGCAGTTTCTACTTTTTCTCCCGCCTTAAAAGTCTTATTAATTGTGTAACCTTCTTCAACATTTCTTAATTTAGTTCTAACAAATGCGCTGCCTCTGCCGGATTTTGAATGTTGAAATTCTATTACCTGATAAACCTCTCCATCCAGCTCTATTGTTAAACCAGTATTAAAATCATTTGTTGAAATCATTTAAAGCACCTCCACTATTTTTTACTGCAGTTCAATTATAGCAGAAATTAGCTTTTTAAACAAATTATTAAGCTTTAAGTTCAGCGTTTTGGCTGAATGAGAGTTTAATAAGCTTTCTGATAATCTAAATTTATAAAATTATCAATTCCTTGGGAGCTGAATTTAAGACCTCACAGCCATTTTCAGTGATTAAGAGGTCGTCCTCAATTCTTACTCCTCCCAGCCCTGAAACATATATCCCGGGTTCATCTGTAACTACCATTCCTGGTTTTAAGTTATCTTCCGAGGTATAGGAAACTCGCGGACCCTCATGAATTTCAAGTCCAACTCCGTGACCCAGACCATGACCAAAGTTATCTCCATAACCGGCATCTTTGATTAAATCTCTGGCAATCTTATCTGCTTCCACACAGCTCATTCCGGCTTTGATTTCGGCAATCACTTTCTCTTGGGCTCCTAAAACCAGCTGATAGATTTCTTTTAATTCCGAAGCCGGCTCCCCAACAGCAACTGTCCGGGTGATATCTGAATGATATCCCTGATAAACAGTGCCAAAATCAATGGTTACCAGATCTCCTTTTTCTATTAGTTTATCTGAGGCAACCCCATGCGGCAGAGCCCCCCTTTTACCAGAAGCTACTATAAAATCAAAGGCGTTGGCCTCCCCACCATTTCTTTTCATAAAAAATTCCAGCTCCAGGGCAATTTCTTTCTCACTTTTACCCACTTCGATAAAATCTAGTAAAAACTGGAATCCCTCATCGGCAATTTCTACTGCTTTTTTTATTTTCTGAATCTCATTTGAATCCTTAATCATTCTTAAACTTTCAACAACTGATTCAACTGGATTAAGGTTCTCTAATTCCAGTTTTTCTTTTAACTGCTGGTATGTTTTAAAGTTGAGATCCTGGCTTTCAAAACTTAAATTTTTTATTTTTTTTCTTTTTAATAATTCTGCAAAACCTTTAATGAAATTGCTGCTTATTTCTTCGATTACACAGCCATCTGTCTGATCTGCTGCCTGATCTAAATAGCGAAAATCAGTAATAAAAATACTGTCTTTTTCGGTAATCAGAAGTTTACCTGCAGTTCCGGTAAACTGACTTAAATAGCGAACATTTTCTTTTTTAGTGACTAAAAAAGCCTCTATATTTTTTTCTTTCATTTTTTCTCTGAGCTTATTTATTCTTTTCTCCATAACTAATATTTCTCCTTTCTTAATACCTCTTTTATTCCATCCAGAGCCAGCAGATATCCCTGTACTCCCAGACCGGTTATCTGACCAACAGCCGCCCCTGCAGTTATTGATTTTTTTCTAAATTCTTCCCGGCGGTGAATGTTGCTGATATGGACTTCAATTACCGGCAGTCTTACAGAAGCCAGAGCGTCTCTTAAAACCACACTGGTATGAGTCAGTCCACCTGGATTAATGATTACTCCATCCAGCTTTTCGTAATTTTGATGCAGATAATCAACAATTTCTCCCTCATGGTTGCTCTGCATGATTTCTATTTCTAAATTAATTTCTTCTGCTTTAGTCTTTAAATCTTCGTTCAACATTTTTAAGTTAGTTGTCCCATAAATTTCTGGTTCTCTTAAACCCAGCATATTTAAATTTGGTCCATGAATTACAGCCACTCTCTGCATAAATATTCCTCCATGTATTTTTGAATATTTTTGTGATCAAATCTATCACTTAAATAAGTATCTCCAAGAT
>QBLP01000055.1 GCA_003070825.1 Halanaerobium sp.
TAATAGACCTGCTAATTATTTATTTAATTAGCAGGTCTTTTCTGCTTTATTAAAGGCAGATAAAGTGATAAACTAAAATTAATAATTATTGTAAAATGATTCCTACAGGGAGTGAATATTAAATGTTTAAAAGTATCAAAACTAAAATGATTATTTTAGTCAGTTTAATGCTCTTTTTATTAATTGCTGGAAGTTCTTTTTATGCTTTCAGACAGTCAGAAAATATTTTAAGTAATACCCTGCAGTCAGAAGCAGAGAATTCAGCCAGGAAATCAGTAGAAACAATTAGACTCTGGACTGAAGAAAAAGGAAAGATAATTCAAAATTTAAGTAATTTAGACAGCATGAAAAGTATGGACTGGGAGCGGCAGTATGATGATTTAAAGCCTATCTCAGATGATGATCCACAGATAGAATCTTTATTTATAGTTGGACCAGATGGAAATATGAGGGATACAAATCAGTTTGAAACAAGTGTTGCTGATCAGAGTTATTTTCAGCAGGTAACAGCAAATAAAGAACAGGTTTTTTCAGAACCGACAGAAAGTTTTGAGACCGTGCGCCCAATTACCATTATTGCCAGTCCAATATTTAGAGATGATGAATTTGTGGGAATAGTTGCAGCAGCCAGTGAGGAACAGATTGCAGCAACTGAAGAAATTGTTTCATCTGCAGAAAAGCTGTCAGAATATGCAGAAGAACTGAAAACTGCAGTCAATCAGTTCAAAATCTAAAATAAGCAGTTAAATACATTAAAAACTAATGTTTTTCCAAAAATTGGGCCGGTAAACGGTGACTGCACATTAAAGGAGTGGTCAAATGAAAATTTATACTAAAAGCGGAGACAAGGGAACAACCAGTCTTTTTGACAACACAAGGGTAGCTAAAGACTCACTGCGGGTTGAAAGCTATGGTACCATCGACGAACTCAATTCTTCACTTGGTTTTGCCAAAAATTTTGTAGAAGAGGAAGAAGTTTATAATATTATTCGTTCAGTTCAGCGTAAGCTTTTTAACCTGGCGGGTGAGCTGGCAACACCGGACTGGGAGAGTTTTCCGGAGAAAATAACTGAAGAAGATATAGAGTTTTTGGAGCAAAAAATTGATCACTATTTAGATCAGATGAATAAAAAGGAAAAATCAATGTTTATCATTCCCGGCAGTTCAAAAGCCAGTGGTGCTCTGCATCAGGCACGGACAATCTGCAGGAGAGCTGAGCGCAGAATTACTACTCTGGCAGGCGAAGCTGATATCAGCAGGGATCTGCAGAAGTATATTAACCGTCTTTCTGATCTGCTTTATACTTTGGCTCGCTATTCAGAAACAGAACTTGACTATGTGGAGTTTAAAAAACAGTGAGGATCTTAGTTGATGGAGATGGCTGTCCGGTGATTTCAATTGTTACAGAAGTTGCTGCCGCAGTGGATATAGAATTAATAGTTTATACAGACCTCAATCATCAGCATCAGCTTGACTATGGGACATTAAAAGTAGTTGATCAGGGTTTTCAATCGGTAGATATGGTGCTCTGTAATAAAATTGAAGCAGGTGACCTGGTTATTACCTCTGATTACGGACTGGCAGCCCTTTCTCTCAGCCAAAAAGCTAAAGTACTCGGGTTTTCTGGACGCGAATTTACCGATCAGAATATCGAAAGACTTCTGGCCAAAAGACACCGCCAGTTTAAGGAAAGAAAACGCAGTGGCCGCCATACCAGTCATAAAAAAAGAACTGAAGCAGATGACCAGCGGTTTAGAAATAAGCTGCTCAAATTATTAAACAATAAGCAGTAAAATATTAGTTTAATATTTATCAAATAACTTTCAAAAATTTTAAAGAGGGTGAGCTAATGGATAAACAAAAGAAAACAGTCTATGCCTGGGCCATGTATGACTGGGCTAATTCCGCCTTTGCCACGGTAATCTTAGCCACAGTGCTGCCGATATTTTATAAAGATGTAGCCGGGATCAATTTACCCGGTAATTTAGCTACTTCCTACTGGGGTTATACTCAAACAATTGCTATGCTTATAATTGCAGTTATTTCTCCAATTTTGGGGGCAGCTGCTGATTACTCTGATTCGAAAAAGTCTTTCCTCAAGTTTTTTGTCTTTCTGGGTATTACCGGCACAGCACTTTTGTTCTTTGTCAACGAAGGCAACTACTTACTTGCTTCTTTCTTTTTTATTATTGCCAATATTGGGTTTTCAGGAGGAAATGTATTTTACGACGGCTTTTTAACAGATGTCAGTGATTCTGAATCCATAGATTATGTTTCCAGTCTGGGATATGCAGCTGGTTATCTGGGAGGAGGACTGCTGCTGGCCGTAAACCTTTTGATGATTTCAAAACCTGCTTTATTTGGGATCAGTTCAGTTACTTCAGCAACTCAGATTTCTTTTGTTACAGTTGCCATCTGGTGGTTTATCTTTTCCCTACCGGCTTTTAAATATCTTCCTGACCCGGAAAAAAGAGTCGAAAAAATTCCCCTGGGAAAATATACTAAAATGGCATTTGGCAGGCTGAAATCAACCTTTGTCCATATCCGCAAGTATCGAGAACTCTGGAAGTTTTTATTGGCTTTCTGGCTTTATAATGATGGGATTGGAACTATCATCAGGATGGCGACGATTTATGGTCGCGAAGTTGGAATCGGCCAGACTGATTTGATAGGTGCACTCCTTTTGACTCAATTTGTCGGGATACCTTTTGCCCTGATCTTTGCCAAAATTGCTGGAAAAATAACAGCTAAAAAAGGTATCTATCTGGCTTTAATTATTTATACCGGAATTACTTTTTACGGTTATTTTCTGGATTCAGCTCTTGATTTCTGGATTCTGGCTGGGATTGTAGGTATGGTGCAGGGAGGAGCTCAGGCTTTAAGCCGCTCTTTATATGGAGCTATGGTACCGGAAGCAAAATCAGCAGAGTTTTTTGGTTTTTTTGGAGTTTCCAGCAAATTTGCAGCTATAGTTGGCCCCACCGTTTTTGCCTATACAGGACAGCTAACCGGCTCCAGCCGTTATGGAATTATTGCAGTTGCTTCTTTTTTCATACTGGGTATGATATTTTTGAGTAGAGTTGATGTCGAAAAAGGTAAACAGGAAGCCAAAAGTTAAAGCATTAAAAAATATTGAGGCTTAAAACTAGTGGGAGGTCATAATATGCCTGATTTCTGGACACATTTAATTGCGGGAGAGGAAATAGTGGCCGGTCTGGAAGCTAATCAGCTAAAATCACTTTTAAACCAGAACTATCAGCTTTTTAATTACGGCTGTCAGGGAGCAGATTTTTTCTTTTACAATGATTTTTTACCCTGGCAGAAAGCAAAAGTGGGTCCTGAAAAAGGGGAGATGGTTCATCAGCTCAGCGGCAGAAAAGTCTTTGCCGAGCTTTTAACTTCATTTAAGAGAGAAGCTATTTATCTTCAGGCAGAGATCCCCGAGTCTGAATACTGGCAGAATAATCTGGTTTATCTGCTTGGTTTTATCTCCCATTACGCTCTGGATCGAGAGTGTCATCCTTTTATTATAAAAAATGGGGGCCGCGGAGAAAAGCATAAATTAATTGAGGCCAGTATCGATATTTATATAATGGAAGCTAAATGGAATCAAAATCCTAAAACAGTCAACCCCCTGCCATATTATCAATTAAAAGAGGAATACCGGGCCAGCCTAAATTATTTTTATCAGCTGATTTTTGAAAATGTTCTTGGCGAAAGTCTGGATCAAAAACTAATCTGGGATTCGTATTTAGATTTACGTAAATATCACAAACTGTTCAGCACAGACAGTTATTTAAAATATTATCTTTTTAAAATTTTAAATCTGCTTCTGCCTCAGGATTTAAGTCAGTACAGTTATGCCCTTAATGATAGGGAAGAAGTCTGGTCTAGAGAAAAATATCAGCAGTTTGAAAAACATTTCAATAAAGGAATTAAATCAGCTCAAAGCTTAATCGCTGAAACCTTAAAGTATTTTCAATCAGAAAAGTCACTGTCAGAGACTCTGGCTTTATTTAGTAACAAAAATTTTCTGGGAAAAGAGAACTGATATTCTTCCCTTAGTTTTACCGTACTATTTCTTTTCTACTGGTAAGTCACTGCGGCTGCTCCAGCCTACCCAGGATTCATCATATAACTTGAGGTTTTCATAACCTATAAGTTTGAGGGCAAAAAAGCTGTGAGCTGCTCTGACTCCAGTGTGGCACATTGGAGCAATCACTTCTTTGTCTTTAGTTATCCCGTTTTCTTCAAAAAGCTTTTTGAGTTCAGCTGCAGATTTAAAAGTATAATCTTCATTTAATACTGAATCCCATTCAAGGTGAATAGAATTCGGTATTCTGCCTTTACGGGGAGCCCCAGAATTTGTTTCTTCACCTAAATATTCAGCCTCAGTTCTAGTATCTAAAACTACAAAATTTTCATTATCAAGGTTTTCAGCTATTGTATCAGAATTAACGATCCATTCATTTTTAACATCTTTAACCACAAAATTACCTTCCTCTGGATAGTTAGGCAGCATTTTTGTTTCAAAATCTTCAGCCTTCCAGTTATCATAGCCGCCTTCTAAAATTTTCACATTTTGATGTCCATAAACCCTAAAAATCCACCAGAGTCTGGCTGCCCAGATGCCGCTGTTTTCATCATAGACTATGATTTCTGAATCATTATTTATTCCCTTTTCCTGTGCTGCAGCACTAAAAGCTTCAGGTTCTGCAATTAAACCCTCAACCCAGCCTTCGGGATTAGAAAAATCATCTGACCACATACTAACTGCCTCTGGTAAATGTCCGAGCAGATATCTGGCACTGTTCCGGACATCAATTATTTTCAGCCTGTTATTTTCATTTTCAAGTTTTTCGTTTAATTCTGCTGCTGAAATTAAAAGTTCAGGATTTTCAAAACCTCTCTCTGAGACAGCAAGCGCCGTGAAACTAAAAAATATAGAAATTATAATAATTGAATTCAAGATAAGTATAATTTTTTTATCAGTATTCACTCTTATTCCCCCTTAAAATACTAATTTTCCTTCATAAACTATTATATACCTTGAATAACAAATTTGCATCATTATTAGCTAAATTAATCATATAATTCTAAAAAGGCAGGATTTTATTGATTTTTGTTGAAATTAAATTAAGAGAGAATGGAAAAAAATTGACTGTTAGGGGGATAAAATGAAAAAGGTAATCTTAGATTGTGATAATACAATTGGGCTTAATGAAAAAGATGTAGATGACGGCCTTGCTTTTTTATTTTTACTGGGGCGAGCGGATATTGATCTAATGGCTGTTACAAGTGTATTTGGTAACAGTAATTTAGAAGATACTTATAATACCACTGAAGGCATGCTTAATGATTTTAAATTAAAAGATCAGGTAAAACATTTAAAAGGGGCTGCAGAAGCCGGTGATCATCAGACTGAAGCGGCTGAGTTTCTGGCTCAAACGGCTGCTGAGAATAAAGATGAGATAACTCTGATTGCTATTGGACCACTGACAAATCTTTATGCTGCCTGGAAAATTGACAATGATTTTTTTAAGAACTTAAAGGAAATTATTATCATGGGTGGTGTAACCGAGCTGCTTCAATTTGGTGAGGATACAATTGATGAACTTAATCTTACCAGTGATCCAGAAGCTGCAGAGAGAGTTCTTAAAGCAGAGGTTCCGGTTGCTCTAATGTCGGGGAATTTATGTCTGGCTGCTCGTTTTGGTGAAAAATCATGGCGGCGGGTAAATAGATCAAAAAACAAAGCTGTCCGGGCCTATATTACTGATAAAATAAAACACTGGTATGATTATTCATCTGAAATGATTGGTCTAACTGGTTTTTATATGTGGGATGTAGTAGCAGTTGTTTATATGATAGCACCGGAAATCTTCCCCTATAATAAAAGAAAATTTGTATCCACCGTTGAAGATTTAAAAATTGGTCAGATTAAAACAGAAAAAGCAGAAGGAAAACTGCAGGATGCTGGAATTATTAACCTGCCTTCAACTATTCTTGATACTAAGAGGTTTAAGGATCTTGTTTTTTCTGCCTGGGATCAAATAGAAATTATTCCGGAAGGTTATAGCGATGCTGAATAAAAAAATTTATACCTCTGCCAGACGCTGGGAAGAATATGGTGTTTAAAAAACAATTATTTTGATGCATAAAATAAAAATTTTATATTTGCTGGTCTGGAGTCCGGCAAAATTAAAAGCCATATATCGTGATGAGCGATAGTTTAAATAAGACAGGAGGAGATTATTTTGCAGGCTTCATTAGTGCTTATGAGTAGAGCCCCAATAGCAGGGAAAACCAAGACAAGGCTAGAAAGCCATTTGACAGCAGAAGAATGTGCTGATTTACACAGGGCTTTTTTAAAAGATATTAATTCTAAATTTTTGAATTTAAAAGAAGTTTATTCTCGACTGGATCTATATTTAAGCTATACACCGGAAGTAAATCAAAATCTATTTAAAGATATAATTGATACTGATTTTATTCGGATTCCTCAGCGTGGAAAAAATTTGGGTGAGAGGATGTTCAATGCTGTTGCTGATGCCTATCAAAAAAGCAGATTACCTGTAATTATTACCGGCTCAGACCTTCCCCTCCTGGATCTTGATATTTTTACAGAAGCACTTGCAGGTTTAAAAGAACGGGATATTGTGATTGGTCCTTCAGATGATGGAGGCTATTATCTTTTAGGTATGAAAAAACCAGAAAAGTCACTTTTTAATTTTGAAGGTTGGGGAAATCAATCAGTTTTAGAGAGGACTATTAAAGAGGCTAGCCGGCATAATCTGAAAAGTCATTTCTTACCGGAAGCATCAGACGTTGACACTTTTAAGGAATTACTTGACTTAAGATCAAAATTAATTAACATAAATTCAGATTTAAATTATCCACATAATACAAAAAAAATTATCGATAAAATTTTTGCTTATAAATAGTGATGGAGGTAAATTGTATGCCTTTTAAGGACCAATTAACAATGGATTTAAAGAAATATATTAGAGATAGAGATTTTATGGTTAAAACAGGGATTAGTCGGCGGGCTGAATTAAACTTCTTAGCCCAGGGTGAATATAATATTAACTATTTAATTGAAGATGAGGATGAAAAATATGTACTGAGGGTTAATCTCGGCAGTCAGATAAACCTTGATGATTAGATAGGATACGAGTTTTCTGCCCTGCAGAAACTTGCACCTTCTGGAGTAACTCCAAGGCCTTTTTATTTAGATCAATCAAAAGAAAAAATAGACTATGGACTACTTTTGATGGAATATTTACCGGGGAGACATTTAGATTATCAGAAAGATTTAAAGGCAGCTGCTAAGGTTTTTGCTAAGATTCATAAATTAGATACGGCTGGAACTGAAAGGTTGATTAGAGAAGAAAAACCACTTACAGCTATCTGGAATGAGTGTGATTCACTTTTAGATAGCTATTTTGATTCTGAGCTGGGAGATTCTAAAATCAAAAAATTCCTATTAAAAATGAAAGCTGACCTGGCTGAAAAAAAAGAACAGGAATCAGAATTAATGTCTTTTTTTCCTGAAGCAATAGTTAATACAGAGGTTAATTCAAATAATTTTTTAATTAATGATAAATTTGATCTTGCTTATCTGGTAGACTGGGAAAAGCCATTAGTTACCACCCCTCTGCAGGATTTAAGTCATTTTATGGTGCCGACAACTACCCTCTGGAAAAGCAATTTTATTTTCAACCAGGGAGAAGAAGAGGAATTTTTACATCATTACCTCAAAGAAAGAAAAATGGATTCGAGATATCATGAAGTAAAGGCTGCTTTAAAGCTTTTTAATCAGTTTTCAGCAATGAGAGGAATTTCCTGGTCGGCGATGGCCTGGGTGGAATATCAGACTACTGAGCGAGAAATTAAAAATAAGGATACTTTTGAGACAATGGACAGTTATTTAAGACTGGATTTTCTAGAAATGCTTTTTCCAGATCTTGATTAATAAAAATTTTAGGATAAATTTAATTTTAGAATTGGATAGTTAGAATTGTGGGGTGAAAGAATGAATTCATTATCAGAAGGGGATAAAAGAAATTTAATTGTAAGGCTGAGGCGGATTGAAGGTCAGGTTAGAGGTCTGCAGCGGATGATTGATGAAGAAAAATACTGTGTAGACATTTTAACTCAGATCAATGCCTGCCGGGGAGCTTTAAAAAAAGTAGCTCTTAAAGTTTTAGACCGTCATGTTAATGGCTGTGTAAAAAATGCTATTTCTCAGGAAGATGGAGAAGAAGAGATCATAGCAGAGCTGATGGATGTCATAGACAAATTTAGTGATTAAATTTATCCCTGCTTCTGGCGGGGTTTTTTTGAGGAGGAAATTATGTTAGCATTAGAAAAAATTATTGCTTCTTTAATTATGCCGCCGGGATTATTTGTATTAATCTTATTTATCCTGACTGTTTACTTATTCAAAAAATCAGAATCTAAGCTGATAAAACTTTTAGCTCTATTTATGCTCCTGCTGTTTTTTCTGCTTTCAACTGCCGCGGGGGTTCAGCTGCTGCTTCATCCGCTGGAAAACTATGCAGAGAAAATATCAGTTAATGCTTTTGAAAGACATCCAATAGTTGTTCTCGGAGGTGGCCTCAATTATTATTCCCGGGAAGAAGCTAAACCTTCCCTGCACAGTATGCAGAGATTAGTTAAGGGCTATCAACTTCACCGACGACTAAATACACCTCTGATTTATTCCGGGGGAGTTGCTATTGGCCAGGAGACAATCTCCGAAGCCGATGCTGCAGCAGAATTTTTGGAAAAACTGGGGATGGAAAAAGAATTTTATATAAGTGAAGACAGAGCCCAAACAACTTTTGAAAACGCAGCTTATTTAAAAAAATGGATTGATGAAAATGAAATTGAAAAAGTTTATCTTGTTACTTCAGCCTATCATACCCTGCGCTCAGCAGCTGTTTTTAAAGCTCAAAATATTAATTTTTTAGTAGTCCATTCAGGGTTTATCTATGACCACCAATTTAGCTGGCTTGATTATCTCCCCAATCGAGGGGCACTGACAGCTAATCTATCTGCACTGCATGAATGGGTCGGCTTAGTCTGGTATTATATTAGGGGGCGAATATAGTTAATTAGAGTAAATTTTACTGTTTAAGCAACTTATAATTAACTCTGAGCAAATTATTTTGAATTAATTGCTCAACTTTAATGATATTTTAAACTTTTTCTGATAAACTATAAATGTATCTTAGAGAGAGTATTTAAAATTTAAGAGCAGAGAGTAATCAAATCTCTTTTTAAGTTAATTAAGAAGTTATAGCTGTTACTGACCATGATAATATGACTTCTGTTAAGGAAGTAGAGAAACTGGGCCGGCAAAAGGGACTTAAAGTTGTTCCGGGTATTGAAATTTCTACTTATAGAGGAGAAGCAGAATATCATATTTTAGGTTATTTTGTTGACCCTGAAAATGATGCCCTACTTGGTTTAACAGAAGCTATTTTGGATTCTAGAGTTGAAAGAACTCATAAAATGATAGAAAAATTATCTGAGTTGGGTTATCCATTAGAATTTGCAGATGTCAAAAAATATGCCACTGGAGTTAGTCTGGGTCGGCCGCATGTAGCTAGAGCAATGGTTGATAAAGGTTATATAGAAGAGATTGGTGACGCTTTTACTGAAGAATTTATTGCAGGTGGTGGAAAAGCATATGTGGAAAAGAAAAATGTACTGCCTGTTGAAGCAATAGAGGTTATTTTAAAAGCAGGCGGAATTCCTGTAATTGCCCACCCTTATATTATCAATCACGGAGAGGCTCTGGACAAAGAAGAAATAGCTCGTTTAAAAAATCTTGGTCTGAAAGGTGTTGAAGTTTATCAGACCAAACATAATGAAAAGATTACAAAAAAATATAAACAGATAGCAGAGGAACTTGATCTTTTAATAACCGGTGGTTCTGATTACCACGGAGAGAACTCACCTGGAATTTTACCCGGAGACAGAGGAATGACTGAAGCTGAATTTGAAAAGCTGGAAAGTTATGCCCATTCTGTGCTATAATAAATATCAGTTATTCAATAGTAGCTGATCATTTTTAAGATAAAGCCGGATTAAATTCCGGCTTTTTTCAAATGCAAATTATTAGTGAATTTGAGCTGCAGAGAGTTTTAAATACTGGGACAATATTATTTTATTATTTTAATAATCAAAAAGGAGTAGTGAGTAAAGAGAATGCATAATGTAACAATGATTGCTGGAGATGGAATTGGACCTGAAATTTCGGAGGCAGTAGCAGAAATAATTGCCGCTGCAGGAGTTGAAATCAACTGGGAGAGGGTAGAAGCTGGTGCAGGAGTTATGGATAAATATGGCACCCCTCTGCCGGAGGAAGTCTTTAAATCGGTTAGGAAAAACAAAGTAGCCCTAAAAGGTCCGATTACAACACCTGTAGGTAGTGGATTTAGAAGTGTTAATGTGGCTATCCGTAAAGAGTTAGATTTATATGCTAATGTGCGTCCGCTGAAGGTACATGCCAAAAAATTTGCCAAAGATGAAAATATTGATATGGTAGTATTTAGAGAAAACACCGAAGGACTTTATGTGGGTATTGAACATTATGTAGGGGACCAGGCGGCAGAAAGCATTAAAATTATCACCCGCAAGGCATCCCGCAAGATCACAGAAAGAGCTTTTGAATACGCAGTCCGGGAAGGCCGCAAAAAAGTAACTGCTGTGCATAAGGCCAACATTTTAAAGTTTAGTGATGGTCTCTTTTTAGAAGAAGCCCGCAAGGTTGCTGCCAAATATAAAAAGACTCACCCTGAAATAGAATTTGATGATAAGATTGTAGATAATATGTGTATGCAGATGGTTCAGTATCCTGAAGAGTATGATGTGCTTGTAATGCCTAATTTATACGGGGATATTGTATCTGATTTAGGTGCTGGTTTAATTGGAGGTCTGGGACTTGCTCCAGGAATGAATCTTGGTGATGAGATTGCAGTTTTTGAAGCAGTTCACGGCAGTGCACCTGATATTGCCGGTCAGAACAAGGCAAATCCGGTAGCCCTCTTATTTTCAGCAGTTTTAATGCTTAAACATCTGAATGAGCTTGAGGCAGCAGCAAGAATAGAAAAAGCAACTTCTGCAGTTCTCAATCAAGGTGAAGTCTTAACAGGTGATTTAGGCGGCAGTGCCACAACTGATGAAATTACTGAAGCAATTATTGCCGAACTATAATTAATATAAGCTTGCCCGGGATAGCGGGCACTGGATAAGAGAGGAGAGATAGTTAATGGAAGCTAAATTGGAAAATTTATTGGACTGTTTGGAAGGATATAAGAAGAAGGCAGTAGAGAGAAAAAATGCTTATGGACTGGACCCCCGTCCACTGGAGGCTGAAGAGGTTGAATCTCTTTTTGCCGGACTTAAAGTAGAAGGACTAGAAAAGGAAACTTTTGAGATATTTAAAAAGGAACAGTTAGATCAGCTTGTATTAAGGCTTTTAAGGGAAGAGGTTAAGCGCGGAACTTTTCCTGCTTCTTATGCTAAGGCTGATGGACTGACTGAAATTATAAAAGAAGCAAAAATTAGAGAAAAAGAAAATCCATATCTATCTGCAGAGCAGGCTCTTGAACTGCTGGCAGAGATGAAGGGAGGAGCAGCTACCTCCAGTTTGATTGATCTTTTTGCGAAAGAAATTTATAGAGATAAAATTACTGAGATTTTAAAGGGAACTGTACTTGTTACTCAGGCAGATTTTGAGCAGCTTGAAGAACTGGCAGCAGAAAACCCTTATTTTAAGAAGAAAATTGATGAACTGATGCTGAGCTGGGCTTACAGAGATTTTGCAGAAAATTGGGAGCTTGCTGATCAATATCAGGGAGTTTCACTCCGGGTCGGTGATAATATTACAACTGGTCATTTAAGTCCATCTAAAAACGCTAACAGCAGAACTGATCAACCCCGCCACGCTCAGTTTGTAATGGATGGTCGTGATGACGAAGAAAACCTGTGGGGACGTTTAAATAATTTAAAATCTAAAGCAGAAAAAACGGAAAGCGTCTTTTTCACAGCTGGAAAAGCTTTAGGTGAGGGATCTTCCCGTAAATCTGCTACTTATACCATGCAGCAGCTTTTAGGTGAACCGGTAAAAGGTGAACCTGAAAAGAAAAGAGGTGGGGTAGTAATTGCAAAAAGTTTTGCCCCTATTTTTAAAGAATCACTGGTGGCTTCGGGGATTCTACCGCTGGAAGCTGACACCACTGAAATTAAAGAGGGAGATAGTTTAAAAGTCAACTTAAATTCTAAAAAGCTGGTTGTTAATCCTGACTCAGAATCCGAATTTGAGCTGCAGATTAAACTGCCGATTGACTATAAAATGAAAAAGATCGCTGCCGGTGGAATGACTTACTTTGATGCCGGTAATGAGCTGCAGACAATGGCTCTAAGTTACTGTCAGGAAAATGGAATTGAAACAGGCGGTGTAAAAACACCTGCTGAAGAAAATGTAGTTGAAGAAGAAACAAAGCCGGCTCAAACACTTGCCCAAAAAATTGTAGCCTACAATCGTCTTGATGGTAAGGATACAATTCTGCCGGGAGAAACAGCCCAGGTTAAAATGAGAGGTGCTTTTTCTCAGGATACAACCGGTGAGTGTCCTTCCAGTGCAGAAAGAGATACCCATAAATTTTTGCATGATTTTGTCACTGAGCGCGGTGGTGTCTGTCTGCAGACCGGAGAAGGAATTATTCATACTATAGGTAACCGTTTTGTCCTGCCGACTGATGTAATTGTTGGTGGGGATTCTCATACCAGAACTCCACGGGGAATTTCTTTTCCAGCAGCCTCGGATATTGTAGCCGGGGTAATGAAATACGGTAAACAGGATTTAACCATGGACGAATCGGTTAAAGTTAAATTTACCGGTCAACCACCGGCAGGTATTACGGCGCGTGATTTAGTTTCTGCTCTGGTTGTTTATGCAGAAAAAACTGTTGGTAAAGATATTTATAATGGAAGAATTATTGAGATGGAAGGTGTAGATTTCTTAACTTCAGATGAACGTTATATTTTAACAAATGCTGCAGCAGAAAGAAGTGCTTCTGCAGGAGTTGTACCTTCTGATCAGGCTACAGTAGAAACTATAAAGGAAAATCTGGAATATTTAAAATCTCGCCCTGATGCAGATTCTTCTCCTTCGGTCAAAAATACTATTCAGGCAGTTGAGGAGTATCTGGAGGATCCTGTCTTATTTGCAGCTGATGAGGATGCAGAATATGCAGCTGAAATTATAATTCCTCTGGCAGAACTTTCCGAACCTCTGGTTGCTAAACCACATCATCCGGATAATGTAGCTCCTTTGAGTGAAGTTGAGGGAGAGCAAATTGATGAGGTTTATATCGGCAGCTGTGTCGGAGGAGACCTAAAAAGTATTCAGGAAGCAGCAGCAGTAATTTCCGGCCATCAGATTCCACAGGGTCTGAATGTGGTAGTTGGACCTGCCTCTCGTGATATTTACGCGGAATTGATTGTAGATGGAACTATGGAAAGTCTTACTAGAGCTGGTGCAACAGTGATTATGCCCGGCTGTGGTTTATGTATGGGAAATAAGCGCCGCATTGGTTCAGGTGCCGCAGCCTTTACTACCACCACCCGTAACTATCAGTCGCGGATTGGTCCATCAGATTCCCGCACCTATCTCGGCAGTGCCCGGGTAGCAGGTTGTGTGGCAGTTTTAGGTCATATTCCAAGTCCGGAGGAGTACTTTAAGTTATATAAATAAATGTGCAGCTACCGTTTACAGGACCAATTATTTC
>QBLP01000350.1 GCA_003070825.1 Halanaerobium sp.
GGAATAACCCCACCTCAGTTTGATTATCAAAACTTAGTTGATAACACAAAGGAAAACCCTGAATGGGTACATTTTGGTGCTGGCAATATCTTCAGAGCTTTTATTGCCCGCCTGCAGCAGGAACTGTTAAATGAGGGTGAGATTGAAACAGGAATTATAGCTGCTGAAGGCTTTGATTATGAGATTATAGATAAGGTCTACAAGCCAGCTGATAACTTAAGTCTGGTGGTTAAGATGTTTGCTGATGGCAAGTTAGAAAAAACTCTGCTGGCCAGTATTACAGAAGGACTAAAGGCTGATTCCAGCTTTGAAAAAGACTGGGCAGAGCTGAAAGAAATTTTTAGAAAACCCAGCCTGAAAATGGCCAGCTTTACTGTAACCGAAAAAGGTTACAGCCTGGATAATATGGAGGGCGAATTTTTCCCCTTTGTTCTTGAAGATTTTAAAGCTGGACCTGAAGGAGAGTTGAACCATTTAATGGCTAAAGTAACTGCCTTAGCTTATGAGCGCTTTAAAGCAGGTGCTTATCCTTTTGCTTTTGCCAGCATGGATAACTGTTCTCATAACGGCCAGAAACTGAAAGATGCTGTAATAACTATGGCAGAAAAATGGCTAGAAAACGATCTGGTTGAAGAAGGTTTTCTGGGATATTTAAATGATCAATCCAAAGTTGGATTTCCCTGGTCAATGATCGATAAAATAACACCAGGACCTGCAGCAGATGTGCAGCAGAAACTAAAAGAGATCGGTTTTAAAAACACAGAGATTGTAAAAACTAATAAAAACACAGAGATTGCGGCTTTTGTAAATTCAGAAGCACCGGAATATTTAGTAATAGAAGACAGCTTTCCCAATGGCAAAATTCCTCTAGATAAAGCAGGAGCAATCTATACAGACAGAGATACAGTTAATCAGGTAGAAACTATGAAAGTAACGACCTGCCTCAATCCACTGCATACAGCAATGGCAGTTTACGGCTGTCTCTTAGGCCACACATCAATTGCAGAAGAGATGGAAGATCAAGAAATTAGAGCCTTAGTTGAGCAGATAGGTTACAAAGAAGGTCTGCCGGTTGTTGTAGATCCGGGAGTGCTTGATCCAAAAGATTTTATTGATGAGGTAGTTAACGAAAGATTAGTTAACCCATATATTCCAGATACACCTCAAAGAATAGCTAAAGATACTTCACAAAAGGTGGCAATTCGCTTTGGAGAAACAATTAAATCTTACCGCGATGCCGAAGACTTAAACCCAGCAGATTTAGTTGTAGTACCCCTTGCAATTGCAGGTTGGTTACGATATCTTCTCGCAGTAGATGATCAAGGTAATGAAATGCCTTTAAGCTCAGACCCGATGCTGGATGAGCTAACACCGCAGTTAGAGGGAATTGAGATCGGCAATCCAGAAACTGTAGGAGATAAGCTGAAGTCTATCCTAAGTAATGAGAATTTAATGGGATTAGACTTATATGAAGTAGGTCTGGGAGAAAAAATAGAAAAATACTTTAAAGAGATGATAGCAGAAGAGGGAGCAGTTAGAGCTACTTTGAACAAATATCTTCTTTAAATCTTTTTAATTGAATAAAATAGGAGAGCCTGGTCATATTTGGTCAGGCTTTTTCTGATTTTTTGCTTTGCCTTAAGATTTAATTTCTGATATGCTATATTTAACTTTAACTGATAATTTTAGTT
>QBLP01000351.1 GCA_003070825.1 Halanaerobium sp.
GGAGATGTGTATAAGAGACAGTTAGAATACCAATCACCAGTCATCAACTTATCTATTTTATGCTTATTCTCTTTAGTGAGTTCTGATAACTGTTCAATTTTGTCTTTAAAATGACAGTCTTCTATATTATGTTCTTGCTCTGCCATAAAACCACCCCAAATTAAAAAAGCCACCCGTATATTAAAGGTGGCAATTATATAATATATTTAATTATTTATAGTCTTCCGCTTATCGAATCTTTATCTGCTTTAATTTTAGAAACTAAATTTTCAAATTCTTTACCTAAAGTTAAAGTGTATTTTTTACCTTCCTGAGTATATTCCTCTTTCACCTCAATTATTCTAATCATAGCCCTAAAAACTTCCGGATATTCAACAACTATAATATCTCCCAACTGAAAATCAACCCCATAATTATAAGGACCATAATGGTTGTACTCAACCTCAATTGAAGCGTTATTATTAATGTTAATTTCTAATCTGGATTTCATAATATTTTCCCATTTATCAAAAGGAAAGTTGTCTTCAAAATCAGAAAAGTTAAATTCATTTGTTAGCATTGTTTTTAAGAAATCTTTAACTTCAGTTTCTGTCCAATCATCATAGACACCGGCTGGTTCACCTGTTAATAGTCTCGCAACCAGTTTAGATACATCAAATGACCAACCATCTATCTCATCAGCAGTCACCACATCCAGCTTGTTCCTTATTATTGTCTCAATTTGATCTCTATTATAATTATTAACCAGATCACGTTCAGTATAATTAGTAATACCTGCTGCTATTTTTATTAATTCCTCTAAAGTCATTGTGCTAAATTGTGGTGTTTTAATATCTTTAAATTCTTCCCAGGTCCACTCTTTAAATTCTTCTAAATTCCAGGCTTCAAACTCCATCTCTTCAAATTTGAGTTTAGCTCTATCAAAAAGCTCATCTTCGAATTCTAGATCACGAGCGTCAATAAATAATTCGCCCATCTCCATACCAGTAGGTGGTTCTGATTCATCAATACCTAATTTCCTTTCTCCACCATAAAACCTAAAAGTAACTTTTTCACCAGTAGTACTTAATTTAGTATCTACCTCAATTCCAGATCTTATTCTGTACTCAGTTCTTTTACCTAAAGGAATAATTTCATCATCCCAAGTTAGTGATTGAGTTAAATAAGATGTATAAACTACAGTATTTCCATCAGCAGCAAAGTTTTTAGCTCCAGAATCTTGAATGCCTCTATCTACATCTCCAATTACATAAACAGTACTTTCATCAACAACTCTTTCTTCCGTTAATCCATAGCCTATTTTTTCTACTCTATCTCCATCAGTAATACTTAAATATTTGTAATCATCATTTTGAATTTGCCATTCATCTGGAATTTCTTCTATAAATATCTCATTATCTCCAACTGAAATATCTTCAGTAATATTGACCGAAGTAACTTCAGCACTTTTCACAGGAAGTCTAATAGGCATTGTGTCTTGAACTGCTAAATCGTCAAAAGTCTGTGTAGTAGCAACATATTCAAAAAAGCCTTCAATGTCTCCTTCCCACAATTCCTTTTCATATGGTCCAGTTCTTAGTAAAGTTCCCGAAGTAAATGCCCCATCATCAATTCTAGAAGCTAAATTAGTCCTAACTATAGGAAACCAGGGTTCTAATTCTTGTTTATAAATTG
>QBLP01000056.1 GCA_003070825.1 Halanaerobium sp.
AACCAGTGCTGTTAAACTATTATAATCTTAGCAATAAAGCAGGAAGTTTGCTAAATAAAAAGAATAATAATTATGAGAGAATATTAATAATTTATCAGGATTAAAAAGTACAGAAAAACAATTGAGGAGTGGGTTAAATGCGAATTTCCTACCAGAAGCTATATGATAAATTTTTTGAAATCCTTTTGGACCGAGGTTTCGAGAAGAAAAAAGCAGAACTGGCTGCCAAAAATTTTGCCGACAGCAGTCTGGATGGTTTTCAGTCTCACGGAGTTAATAGATTTCCCGAGTTTATAATGATGATTGACGAAGGTTATATAGATATCAAGGCTGAGCCAAAAAAGGTTGATACTAATGGGAATATTGAAATATATGATGGACAGCTGGGCCCCGGGAATTTAAATGCTCAGTTGATAATGGAGAAAGCAATTGAAAAAGCCAAAAGAGAAGGTATAGCAGTTATGGCTCTGAAAAACACAAACCACTGGATGCGGGGAGGTGCTTTTGGCTGGCAGGCAGCAGAAGCAGGTTGTGGGGCGATTTGTTTTACTAATACACTACCTAATTTACCACCCTGGGGAGCAAAAGAATCAAAACTTGGAAATAATCCCCTTGTAATGGCAGTTCCCCGGCCTAAAAAGCATATTGTTTTAGATATGGCAGTTTCTCAGTATGCTTATGGAACCCTGGGAAAATATGAGATGGAAAATAAGGAATTACCCTATCCAGGTGGTTATAATCAAGCAGGGGAATTAACCACAGATCCAGGAGAGATTTTGAAATCAATGCGGCCGCTTCCAGCCGGTTACTGGAAAGGATCCGGGCTTTCAATGATGTTTGATTTGTTTGCTTCACTACTCTCTGGAGGTTTAAATACTTTTTTAATTGGGGAAAAAGAAAAAGAATATGCGATTTCTCAACTGTTTATGGTTTTTGATATGGAAGATAAAATTAATGAAGAAACAATTGAACAGACAGTTGATTCGGTTCATTCGGCTGAGAGAGTTGATCCTGAACAAAGACCTACTTATCCAGGGGAAAGAACCTATTTAAGAAGACAGGAAAATTTAGAAAAAGGAATCCCAGTTAATGAAGAAGTCTGGGAGAAGATCAATAGTTTATAATCAAAAATTCAGGGACAGCTTTCTTATTTGAAGAATGATAAGCTGGTCTATCAAAATCTTGATAAGTCAATAAAATATTATCTGGATTATATTAAATATGTAAATAAAAATACATAATATATTAAAACTCAGATTATCTGGTTCTAAAAGCAGGAAGAATCTCTCCTAAATAGAATAATATTAAATGAAAGCAAATTAAAAATTATTCTGGAGAGGGTTTTATGGATCAGGCAAATACAGGTTTACATGAGCGCTTAAAAAAGACAAAAGCAATAGCAGAACTGGGACAGGGAATGGATGTGGGCACACTTAACGAATATTCCCATCAAATTTCTCTTTACCTGCTGCTAAAGGTTTTCAAAAGAGAAATAAATAATAATCAGCAGCGCAGCCGCAGTGATTTGCTGCAGCTGACTGTTGAAATTTTAAAAGAAATGCAGCTTAATATAAATATGGAAGAAATTGAAAGACTGGTGGATGGAGTTCTTTATTCGGGAGATCCCAAACAGCAGTCATATTTTCATGTCAAAATTTATGATGAAACAGCGGGAGGATTTAGAGATTTTAAATACCGCTATTTGATTCCGGACCGGGAGGCTTCCAACTGGCAGGAAGGTGGGAGCACAGTCTACAGGCTCTCCGAGATTTCACAGGAGATAATTTTTATTACCAGGGAGATTCTGCAGGAGTTTGGTTTTGATCTGGAGCAGTTTTATACTCTGCAGCTGATTAAAAACGGTAACTTTAAAGAAGCTAAAGGCAGTGTCAGCAATTTAATTGCCCGGGTCCGCAACTTGATCAAAAAGGAAAAGGACTGGCGGGAGGATATACTGCGCAATCCGGGCCTGATATTTTCAGCCTACAAAGAGCGCCGACGTCGGACTGAGGCTGAGGTCAGGGAGCAGTTTAAAGAAGAGAAAAAAGTTTTCAGTGATATTTTTGTCTGGCGGGACAGGCTGGACAGTTTTGAAAATGTTGATCAGAAAGAAGGAGAACTCCTATTTGAAGAACTGGAGCGAGCAAGAGCTCTCCATGATTATCTGGCAGAACTGACAGTTTCCAATCTGTCACTTGAGCTGCAGCTGAGACGGGAAAATCCCGATATTTTCTGGCAGACTTCTCGCCTGAGTTTTAAAAAAGATTTCTGGCAGAATACTGTACTTAAGTCAGGACTTCCTAAAATCGATGATTTAGAAAAAATGCTGAATCCACTCTTTTCTCCGAAGCAGGACTTTATCTTTCCTTTAGACTGGGCCTGGTCTGAACAACAGCTTTACAGCTATCTGGAAGAAAGTGAAGGGGAAATAGAAACAGTAGAAATTGACTCAGCTCCAGAGCGGGAAATAGACTGGGAGCTTGCGGTTGAACTCTGGCAGGATGTTTTTAACGAGCTGCTGCAAAAAGGAGAATTTAAGCTGACAGAACTAAATCAGCTGAGCACAGCCAAAAAAGAGAAATGGCTGAGTCAGCCAATTAATCTGGAGTTATTTATGATGTTTATCATCACCGATATTAGACTTAAAATTGTGGAAGAATATCCGGGACTGGATGAGCGGCTGCTTTTATTCAATAAGTTAGTAAAAGCCGAGCCAAAACTGGCTGAGCTGGAAGGTAAAAAACTCGCAGCCAGGCTGACAGGCAGCAGTAAAAAAGTAAATCTACTTGATCAGTTTATTATTTCACCCTATAAAATTTATCTGGAGGAAGATTAAAATGGCATTTAAACAGGAAGAGCTCGAAAATGGAGCCGCCCTATTTTTCAAACTTTTAGAAGAAGAGATTCTTTCAGTCTCTGATCCGCTGGCTGAAAAGTACAGAACTAACAGTGAGGTACATAATATCGTCAACACCATGGCTGCTGAGGCGGGTTTAAGAGTTTTTTCAACGGCCAAAAATGTTCATCTTGTCTCCAAGGCAAGAGGCTCAAGTTTTGCTAATTCATATACCCAGATGAAAGAAAAATATTCCGGCCTCAGGCGGAAGCGCTATTTTTATCTGGCCAATATCATTATTTCAATTTTTCTGGCTGAGATTGATAAAGAAAGTCATGTTCGGATACGCTGGGAAGAGGAAGGAATCTCCTATCACCGCCTTTCTGACCTGGTTACCGCAACTTTAGAGAGCTGGCTTGAGCGCAAAAAAGAAGATGAGTCCTTTACTCAAAATTGGTCAATTGCCGTGGAAGAGGTGGCTGAGCTCTGGCTGACTGAGTTTAGCGAATATCGGCTGAATAAGGATGAGCAGGTGGATGTGACCAGAACTAAGGGTAATCGACTTTCTTTTATTAACACGGCTTTGAAACCCTTAACTGAACAGGGATTGATTATTGACCAGAGTGATGAGCTAAAGCTGATTCCAAAAGCGGAGCTTTATGAACGGCTGGATGAACTCTACCACAGCCAGAAGCGCTACAATAAATTTATGGATTTGATTTTAGAAAGCAGAAAAGAGCTAGAGGAGGAAGATCAGAATGCCCAGACTGAGCAAAATTAGGATTACAGGGAATAAATATGATGGTTTTCAGAAACAGCACCGGAACTCAATCTTTGATCTGGAATCTGACCACAGTCTCTTTACCCTGCAAAATGGCAGTGGTAAGGGGGTTATGCTGCAGCTGATCTCTCAGCTCCTCCTTCCTGGAACTGCCTGGGGTAAGCGGAATGGAAATAAGCTGGAGGGAATGTTTTATGACCGCTATCAGGTTTTTCAGCCTTATACCTTCCACGTGGTGCTGGAGTGGCGGCTTGATGGCAGTGAAGATAAAAAGCTTTTGACCGGAATCTGTGTTTCCGCTCACAAACAGCAGAGCACAACTGATGAAGAAGGCAAAGTTGGTCTAAAATATTTTCTCTATACTCATGAGTATCAGGGTAATAGCCGTTTTAGTCTGACTAATCTGCCCCTTTACACTAAAAGCAGTGATCAGGTGCTGGAATATCAGCGGCTGGAAGAATTCATTGATCAAAATCGGGCTGATTTTATCAAATATTCCAAAACAGCTGTGTCGAGTCTTAACTCGGAATACTATCAGTATTTAAGCAGCCACGGGATTTATCGTTCGGAGTGGGAGATTATGAAAAATATCAACCGCAGTGAGGGAGGTTTGGAGAAATATTTTTCGCAGGCAAAAGATAATAAGGCTCTTTTTGATCAGTTGATTATTCCAGCTGTCAGTGAGAGCATCAGTTATTACAATGAGCGGGAAAAAAATTCGCTGCTCAATATTTTTGTAGACAATGTAAAAATTGCCCGCAATCTGCCTGAGCTTTTATCCCGACGCGAGGATTTAAAAACTCTCTCCCAGATGGTTGACCCTCTCTTAAGTGATGCTAAGCAGGGGCTGCAGCTTAAAGAAACCCGGGAGATGATCAGAGAGCGAGGAAATAATTATTTGAAAGGGATTGCAGACCGCAGGACTTTTTTAGAAAATGAGCTGCGCCGCAGTCAGCGAGAAAAAGAAAAGACTGCAGAGCGGATTAAAGAGCTTAATTTTGAATCAGAAAACTTAAAATATGTTAAAAAACTGAGGGCTTTAAATAAACTTAAGTCAGAACAGGAAAGCGCCGAAGTTGAGCAGCAGAAATTAGATAGTCAGCTTGAGCGGGTAAAAGCAGAAGAGCTGCAGTTAAAGCTGAACCAGAAATATCTCAAATTAGAGGAGCTGCTGAATGAAGCCGAAGCAAAAAGAGAAAAAATAAATTCTCTAAAAGAGAGAACTGAATTTAAGGAACTGGAAACAGAAATCAAGAAACTTAAGGAAGAGACAGCTGCAGAAATTGCTGATCTAAACTCTAAAATTAAACATTCAGCTGCTGATTATTATTCCTATCAGAAATATTTAGCAGAGAAACTTAAGCAGCTGGAAGCTGAAGAAAATAAGATTGAACAAAAAATTAGAGATGAGCAGCAGTTTAAGTTAAAATATGAGCACGAGAAGCAGCAGTTTGAGGCCGAAAAAGAAAAGTTGGCTCACTTTTTTAACCCGTTGGAGCTGGAAACGCCGGAGTATCTGCTGCAGAATTTGGATAAAGATATAGCTAATTTAAATTCTAAACTGGAAAAGCTGGAAGAAGCTTTAAAAGAACAGCAAGAACAGAAAGAAAAGCTGCAGGCTGAAAAACAGCAGACTGCAGTTAAAGCAGCCGCTCAAGAGACTATGGTCGAAAAGCTAAAAGAAGAGCTTCAAAAACAGAAAGAATCTGAGGAAGAGCTCTTTTCTCAGCTTCTAAAAAGTTTAAATCTTGATAAATTTGAGGAATTTTACAGTAAACAGTGGCTGCAGCAGCAAAAAAATGAACTCTTAAAATTAATCAACGAAAAAGAGGAAAGGCTGCAGGAGCTGAATGCAGATAAGTTTGAGCTCCAGCTTGACTTAAATCTAAATGACAGAGAATACTGGGTGGCCAGTCTGGAGCAGAAAAGGCTCTATCAGAAAATTAAAGAGCTCGATATTCGCGTTTATTACGGCAGTGAATTTTTGTTTGAACTGGTGGAGCAGCGGCAAAAATATCTAAAAGACTATCCCCTGCTGCCTTATGGCCTGGTGGTAGTTTATGAGTCAGACTGGGAAAAGATTAAGGCTAATATTTCTATAGAGGAGATTTCTCACTTTGCTGTACCTATCTTTATCAACCATCAGCTGAACGGCAGTGATTCTAAGCTTCCCTTTAAACTTCTGACCGGTACGGAAAAGAATTTTACTGAGGATAAAAAGAATTTTGAGCAGTGGTTTAGTGGTTTAAAAAACAAAGAGGCTGAGATTAGAGAGACAATATCTATTCTGGAGCGAAAACTCAAAAACTTAAATCAGCTCAACTACCGGGCTGAGACCATGCTGACAGCAGAATCAGCTGCTGAAATCAAAATAAGATTGGGAAATGAGAAATCTAAACTGGAATCTCTGCAGGCAGAAATCAAGAAATATGAGCAGAGGATTAAAAATACAGCTGAAAAAATCAATTCTCTGAACAAAGAATATCAGCAAAAAGAGAAAAAATTAACTGAGCTTCAAGAAAATCAAAAGCAGGTTAAAGACTATCTGGAGGCAAAAAGGGAGCTGGAAAAGAAAGAAAGCCACTATCAGGAAGCGCTGGCTGAGATAGAGCGGCTGGAGGGACTGCTTGGAGATAATAAAAAAGAGCAGAAAAAGAGGCAGAAAGAAGAGCTGCGGCTGGAAAATAATTATGAGAACTGGCTGCAGGCTCTGCGGGACTTTGCCGGCAGCTTAAATGAAATGCTGAGTGACAGGCAGGTTGAACTGAAAAGTGAATTTAGAAAAGAGGAGCTTAACATTGCTCCCCGGGAGCAGTATCCTGAGCTTTTTGCCTTTGAGCAGCATCAGTGTTATCTAAACTACGAGGAAGTGATTTCACTCCAGAAAAAAGAAGAGGAAAAGGCAGCTGAACTTAAATACCTGGAGGCAGGGCTGCAGAAGCTGCTGAAAGATATTAATGAGCTGAAATCAGAACTGACTCAGATCTCTGCTGACTGGGAAGAGCGTGATTATGATTTCAAAAATCAGAGTCAGCTTAAGACTGCTCTGGAGGAAATAAGTGAGCAGCTTAAAAAGCTCCAAAAGCAGGCTCAGAACCTGCAGGAAGATATTTTGGTCCGCCGCGGCCAACTGGAATCAAGAGAAAATGAGCTGGAAGAGAAGGCAGCTGAAATTAAAGGTCGTTTTCAGCGCTCGGTTCAGAGCTGGGAGGAAGTAGAGCTAAATATTAAGGAGCTGGAAATAAAAAAAGAGCTGAGTGAAAATAGGGATTATTTCTCCAAGCTGGAAGAGATGATTTTAAATTATCAGGAAAAAATACAGATCTATAATAACCTCAGCAATAAGTTGGAATATTATCAGCTGGAGGCAGCAAAGGGTGAACTCAATGCCGGAGTTAAAGAAGAACTTAAGGATTCCCCGGCAGCAGTTATCGAGAACTGGGAGAATGACTACCGCAGTATTGAAAATAAGCTTAAGTCTCTCCGGGAAAAAACTGAAGATAATTTCTATCACTTTAAAAATGATGTCAAGGATGTGGTGGAAAACATTACCTTAAAAAACAGCATCAACGAAAAACTGCTCCATAACTTTCGCGCCAGTGATTACCAGTATAACTATGAGATGCTGAATTCCTTTAAGGAATACATCAATAATGAGCTGAACACAATTGACCGCAACAAAACGGAGGCAGAAGAGGCCAGACAGCAGTGGGCTGAGCGCTCGGCAATTCATGTGATGCGGCTGATTACTTCGATGAAGGAAATGATCAGCAATATGGTCTACCACAATCAGCGGGGTCATGCCTTTCCTTTGGTCAGACTGCGCCGGGATGATCTGCTGCCTGATGATGGGCAGGAGGTAATTGCAGAGCTGAAGGAATATTTCCTGGAGCTGATCAATAAATTTAACCGGGAGGAAATTGATGTTGAGCAGCTGCCGGATTATAAGCTCAAGGAATACTGTGGAGATGCCGCTCTTTTCTCAAGAGCACTGCGCGGCCGCTATCCTGTGCTCCAGGTCTATAAAATGACCGAAAAAAATGAATTTATCCATGCCCGTCCCCAGGATTATTTCTATTCTGACTGGGAATCAGTGATTCAGGGTAAGGGGAATGGACCTGAGGGCAGTGGTGGTCAGTCACTTTCGATCAATGCCTTCATGATGATGATGCTTTTAAATTACAAAAAACAGCGTTTTGATAAGTCAAATCCCTGGACAGTGCTTTTTCTGGATAATCCCTTTGGTAAGGCTTCGGCAGCTCATGTGCTGGATCCAATCTTTAAGATTGCCGATAAGCTTAATTTCCAGCTGGTTGCCTTTGCTGCACCGGAGATTATCAAAACTGAAATTTCGGAGCGCTTTCCTGTTTTCTGGGCACTGGAGATCGGTGACACTGAGCGCAACCAGGGTGTTGTCAAGGGACAGGTGATTTATGGTGAAAGACGAGCAAAAATGGATTAGATTGTTCGAAAAATATAAAAAGGATGAGCTTGCGGGCAGGCTCCGCTTTCAGCTGGCTGATTTTGAAAATTTTATTAAAGCCAGACTGGGAGGAGCTACTGCCTATCAGGCAGCCGGTGGTTATCAGAATTTATATCAGCTTCTAAAAAAGATGGAAATTGAAGAGCGAATTAGAGCAATCAAAAGTTCTGAGTTCAATCAGCGGCAGCCTCGTTTAAAAAAACGCTGGACTATGCTTAAAGAAGAGGTGGAAGGCTGGTCGGATAAAGATATTTTACAGCTCTCCCGCCAGCTTGATTTAAGCTATTTTCTTAAAAGGCCAGTTCAGCAGACAGAGGAGCTAAAGCAGAAATTATTTAGCCTGGCTGATTTTTTGAAAACTAAATCTGAGCGAGAATCGGCCAGCCGGGAGGAGCGATCCCTGGAGCTTTTTGCAGATGAGAAATTTTTGAGCCGGACTGCAGGCAAAAAGATTTTGAGTAATTTAAATTTAAGCCTGGCTGACTTAAAGGCTCAGCAGTACAATCATTTATTTGTCTACTGGGCAGTGGATCCAACTTTGATCAATAATATTTTGATTATGGAAAACCATTCTGCCTTTATCGGGGCCAAAAAAGCCCTAGCAGCCGGGATTGATATTTTTGCTCGAGATTTTGATACTGTAATTTACGGCCAGGGTAAAAGAATTATCAGAAGCTTTTCTTTTTTAGAGGAGCTGCTGGGTCTGGAGGCTGTAGAAGTTAAGACCAGGCAGCGTCAGCAGCGGCTTGAAGCTTTAAATATTTGTTATGCCGGTGACCTGGATCCGGAAGGACTCGCAATTTATGTGGCTTTGAGAAATAAATATCCTGATTTTAAGATTAAACTTCTGGGAGAGTATTATCAGCTGCTGGTAGAGGAGTCAGATAATTTTTATCCCTGTCATAAGCGGCAGAATAAAAATCAAAAAGTTCTGGCTCAGGTACTGACCGAATTTGAAGAACAGGGATATAATGAGCTGGCAGCAGAGCTGAAACAGGCCTGGGAAAATGACCTCAGGCTACCGCAGGAGCTTCTGACACTGGAAGTTTATAAAAAATGCTTTGCAGAAGAAGAGCGTTTAGATGAAATTGAAGATTGAACTGAATATATTAAGAAAGTGATTATCAAAAGGAAAAAACTAAAAAAATTCTGGTCAATTTTGGTCAAACGCTTGACTAATCAAAATTTTAGTATTAGCTGCTGAATTAGGCTATAAGCCAAATCAGATTGCCCGCAGTCTGGTAACTAAAAAGACCCACACCATTGGTTTAATCATCAGTGATCTTTCCAACACTTATTTTGCTAGAGTTGCCAGCGGGATTGAGAAGATTGCCAGCAAGTATAATTACAGCCTGATTATTTCTACCACAGGTGGTCAGGAAGAAGAGGAACTGAAATACATCAACTTATTAAAGGAAAAACAGGTTGATGGTATTTTATTTGCCAGTGGTCGGATGCCTGCAAGCTGCAAAAAACTTTTGAGAGAAACAGAAATACCAACAGTTGTTGTAGCGCGTGAAGTAGACGAAGAGCTGCCATCTGTACATATTGATAATGTCAAGGAGTCCTATAAAGCTGTAAAATATTTAATTAATAAGGGCCATCAGAAAATTGCGATGATCAGTGGTACTAAAGATGATAAGGAATCTGGATTTTACAGAATCCAGGGCTATAAGCAGGCTTTAAAAGACAATAATCTTCAGGTAAGAGAAGAACTGATTGTTGAAGGAGACTTTAAACTTGAGAGCGGTATTCAGGCGATGGAAGAAATTTTAGCAAAAGATGATTCAATAACAGCTGTCTTTGCAGCCAGTGATCAGATGGGAGTAGGAGCAATAAAGGCTATTAAAAAAGCAGGTCTTAAAGTGCCAGAAGATATTTCTGTAATTGGTTTTGATAATAATATAATTTCTCTAGCCAGTGATCCGGAACTAAGTACAGTTTCTCAGCCGGAGGAAGAATTAGGATGGCATTCAATGGAAATGTTATATCAGGTTATGAATAGAAAAGAGTTAAGGGAAAGAAAAATATATTTATCCTGTGAAATAATAGAAAGAGAATCTGTTAAAGCAATCTAGAATTGTAAAAAAACAGTTTTTCTATATTTAGTCAAGCGATTGATTAGCTTGATAATTTAAGCTCTTTAATTAAGTTTAAGGACCTATTTAAAGAACTTAGAATTATAAACTGGAACTAAAGCGAAGATTTTTTTACTTATTTAGTCAAACGATTGACCAACATTATCTGACAATTTTTGTGGAGGTGATATTCTAGTAGATTCAAAGGGGGAAGATACACTTTTTAATTAAAATTATTTAAAAATTCTTAGGAGGGTTAAAATTGCAAAAAAAGACAATAGTTAAAATTTCATTGATGGTGGCACTATTATTTGTATTTTCAGCAACTTCATTTGCTCAGACAACAGTGGAGTACTGGACAACTCAGACAGAGGAGAATAGAGTTGAAGTTATTAATAATCTGATTGATCGTTTTGAAGCACAGCAGGATGAATATAAAGTGGAATTAGTAACTGTTCAGGAAAATGATATTCCTACCAAACTGGCTGCAGGTATGGCAGCAGGCAGGTTACCGGCAATGATTGAGTCTGGTGCAGAAAATATTCTTAAACTCGGTGCTGAAGGTATGCTGGACACTAATGCAGTAAATGAAGTAGTTCAGTCAATTGGGGAAGAGGATATTTATAGTGGTGCTTTAAAGATGCTTTCTAGTCCTGATGGTGGATATTTTGGTGTGCCTTTCCACGGCTGGGTACAGGGTATCTGGTATCGTGAAGACTTATTTGAAGAAAAAGGTTTAGAGCCACCCACAACCTGGGAGAGTATTTTGGCTGCTGCAAAAGAGTTTCACGATCCTGAAAATCAGAATTATGGAATCGTTATTGGTACCAATAAAGACTCTTATGCCAGACAGACATTTACTCAATATGCACTTTCTAATAATGCACGTATCTTTGATGAAAATGGAAATATAGTCTTTAATTCTCCGGAAATGATTGAGACACTAGAATATTATGCAAATTTAGCTGAATTCACACCTCCCGGACCTAATGGCTGGCGTGATGCCCGTGATTTATTCCTGGCAGGTCGAGTACCAATGATGATGTATTCTACTTATATTATGGATGATATTGGTCTGGCAGCAACTGATTATGCTGGTGAAGAGGGAGAAATGATTGAAAACCTGGTAGATAAGACAAACTTTGCTAATACCATGAAGCATAAAACTGAAGCAGTATTTGGCCAAATCAATGGATTAGCTTTTATTAAATCAAATGATCAAAAGAAAGTTGAAGGTGCCAAGGCATTTGCCGAATTCTTAGTTACAGGTGATAACTATATTGATTTCCTTCACATGGCACCAGGTGGAATGAATGCAGTTCGTCCTTCAATCGCTAATGATCCTAAGTATTTAGAGCATGAACTCTTAGAAGTATGGGGTGAAAAATCAGCCCGTATCGCCAGTGGTCTAAATAGCATCGGTAAATTTGGTTATGTAGGTGGTAAAGTATTCCCTGAAATCGGAAATATTACCAGTCAATTTATCGTTGGTCAGACAATTATGCGAATGACAGAAAGTGGCTGGACAGCAGAAGAAGCTGCTGAATGGGGACAAGAAGAGATGGAAGATGCTCTAGAGTAAACAGTCAAGTTAATCTTAATCAACCCTGCTGGATAAAATTCAGCAGGGTTGAAAATTAAAGGAGGCAGTTATGGAGATTAAAACAGACCAGGAAGCAAAACTTGGATACTGGCTGATCCTACCAACAGTTTTAGCAATTGGAGGATTAATACTTTATCCGGTGATCTATAATCTCTGGTTGAGCTTACATAAGGTTAATATGAACCCTACTCAACCAAATACATTTATTGGAATACAGCACTTTATTGAAATTTTAACTGATGGTGATTTTTGGATAGCCTTTAGAACTTCGATAATTTTTACTTCTACTACTGTTATAGGGACTACCCTGCTTGGACTGGGAGTAGCAATTTTATTAAATAGAAAATTTCCAGGCAGATCTCTAATTCGTGGAATAATTTTATTACCCTATGTAACTCCAGTAATCTCAGCCGCATTTGGTTGGAAATATTTATTTAATCCTGTTTTCGGAATGTTTAATTATGTAATGGTCGATGTTTTAAGTTTAATGCCCCAGCACATCAACTGGATCGAGTCACCGCGTTATGCAATCTTTGCAGTTATAATTTTTAATATCTGGCGCAACTTCCCTTTTGCCTTTTTGATGATTTTAGCAGAACTGCAGTCAATTTCGGCAAGTCTATATGAGGCTGCAGAAGTTGATGGGGCAACTGGCTGGCAGAAATTTAAGCACATCACTCTGCCTGAATTAAAATTTGTTATTGGAGCTCTGGTAATTTTACGTACAATCTGGAACTTTTATAAGTTCTCAGAGATTTACCTCTTATCATCCTCAGTTGAGGTTTTACCGGTTTATATCTACGAAAAAGCTTTTGCAACTTATAGTTTCGGTGAAGCAGCAGCTATTTCAGCAATTTTATTTGTCTTTGTCTTTGGTTTCATCCTCTTTTATGTAAGGAAGGTGTTAGAATGGTAGGAAAAGATAGTTTGAAAAATAAAATTATATTTGTTTTATTACTGATGACAGTACTGGCTTTTGTCTTAATACCTTTTGTAACCATGCTCAGTTCATCTTTTAAGCCAGACCGGGAGCAGACTCAATTACCACCTACTATTATTCCTGATAATCCAACTGTAGAGCACTATCAGGGGGTTTTAAATCCGGATGTTTTTCCATTTTTAAATTACTTTAAAAACAGTTTGATTGTCGCCTTCCTTTCAGCGGGAATAGGAGTAGTGATTTCAATTTTTGGTTCCTACAGTTTTGCCAGACTTGAATATACAGGCCGCTCGGTTATTCAGCGGGGAGTTTTAATGGTCTATATGTTCGGTGGAGTTTTACTTGTAATTCCTTTATTTCAGATGATCAGTAAGCTCGGGCTTTTTGATACCAGAACTTCACTGGTAATCACCTATATTGTGCAGACTCTACCTGTTTCTTTATATATGCTGGGTAATTATTTTAGAACAATACCGGAGAGTATTGAAGAAGCAGCAATTATTGACGGCTGCAGCAGGCTGGAAGTAATCTACAGGATAGTCTTACCTCTTTCTGCTCCAGCTATAGTTTCAGTCTTTATTTATGCTTTTATGATCGCCTGGAACGAGTATCTCTTTGCTTCAGTCTTTATTAATTCCAGCAGCTTAAGAACACTGCCGCTTGGTTTAAATCAGCTCTTCTATACACAGCATTATGTCTGGGGTAGAATGATGGCTGCATCTGTACTGACAGCTATTCCAGTAATTATCTTATTCCTTTCAGTTGAAAGATTTATTACAGGTGGCTTAACCTTTGGTGGAGTTAAAGAGTAAAAACTATAAAATAAGAGAGGGGAAAAGCTTGTGCAGCTAGAATTAAATCAAAAAATTATTGATAGCTATATTCAAAGCCCCCCAAAAAATGATCTACAGCAGCTGATAGTCGATATTTTAAAAGAAAGTACTGAGAACAGCAATTTGTCTGAGGACTATCAAAAAATAAATAATTTTTATCAGGCAGGCAGGAAGCGGGCTGCAGCAGAGAGTGAGAACTTTCTTAAGGAGCTTGGGGATGAAAATCTCAAGCTGAGTGAAATCAGCCCTTCAAAGCTGGCTCAATCCTTTTTTCCTGAGCATAAACTGGATTATTCTCAAGAAACAATAGAAAAAATCAGAGAGCAGAGAAAATTAAAAATAACAAAATTAAATGATGATCAGCTTGAAGATCCTTTTAAAGAACTATTATTTACTTCCAATATTCTCTTAACAATGCCGGCTGATTTTGAGCAGATTGAGCCAGCTTTTAGAGAAAAACTGGATGAGGATGAAAAACAGCAGTATTTTTATGATCATCCTATTCCCTTAGATGTCCCTAATCAGAAGAACGAGATCATCTATGGACTTAAACATTTAAATCAGGCAGTAAAAATTGAGACAGATCAGAAACTGGACATTTTATTATCTATTTCTGTTACCCATCCTTCAATTAATAAAATAGCTAAGGAGTATATTGAGTCCAGGCTCAAAAATATTGAGCTTGAGCATCTTAATATCTACTTATTAACTGAAAATGAAAGTCAAAAGCTGCTGGAAGAGTTTATTTTACCTTTTAAGAGTGATGAGCTAAAGAGTTCGGCCTTAAAAAGCACAATTGGAGCTGCCGGCAGCTACGGCCGCCATTATTCATTTTTAAAGGCTGTGGCTCTCTGGTGGCAGAAATATCATAATCCTGAGCTCAAGGCTACCTTTAAATTTGACTTAGATCAGGTCTTTGACCAGCCGCAGCTGAAGGCTGAAATAGGAAAATATGCCTTCGAAAATTTTAAGTCTCCTCTCTGGGGAGCAGAGGCAGTTGATCAGCGAGGAAGAATGCTTGAGCTTGGAATGATTGCCGGTCAGCTTGTAAATGATAGTGATCTTGAAAAGTCGATTTATGAGCTGGATATTAAAAAGCCGGAAGCTGAGCTGAAATATGATCAGCATATTTTCTTTAAAGAAAAACCGCAGTATATTTCTACAGCAGCTGAGATGGGCTACAGGAGTAAAAATAAAACTGATACAATACTGCGCTATCATGTCACCGGAGGCACCAATGGTATTTTGATTGAAGCTCTGAAAAAATATCAGCCCTTCTGTCCAAGCTTTATCGGGAGAGCTGAAGACCAGGCCTATCTACTTTCAGTTTTATTTGATGATCATGATTCCAGTTATTTAAGATACTATCACCAGGATGGGCTGATTATGAGGCATGATAAAAATAGCTTTATTGGAGCAGAGATCGAGGATTCCAAAATTTCTAAACTGATAGGAGATTATGAGCGGATTCTACTCTTTTCTCATTATGCAGAAGATATCTTAAATGACTACCAGCGGCTGAAAGAAGAAATATTTCCTTTTACAGCAGCTTTTATTACTAAATTTCCGCTTTTAATAATCTATTACCGCTCACTTTTAAAAGCCTATCAGCTGGCTGAGGCGGATGAAAAAGAGGGGCGGGAGTTTTTAAGTGAGCTGGCGCAGAGATTGAATGAGATTTACACCAGGCTTGATCAAAATTACTATCAGAAGAGGTTTTCAGTAGAGAAAAGGGCCTGGAATGAGTATTATCAGATTTTAGATGATAAAAAAGTTGAAGATCAAAAAATACTGGCTGATTTTATAGATCAAATAAAAGTTAACTGATGGAGGTTTGATAATGAAAATAGCACTGGCACATTTTCGCACCGGTCAGACTGATGGAGTTTCCCTGGAGATGGATAAGTGGCGGCATGTTTTAGAAGAAAATGGCCACGAGGTAGTATATATCTCAGGTACTCCGGAAGCCGAAATATACCTTGAAGAATTATTTTATAAAAATGAAAAAAATCTTAAATTTGTAGATAATGCCTACCGCAAGCTGGAGGATTATCAGAATGAAAAAGAACTGGAAGCTGCAGTAAAAAAAGAAGCGGCTCTGATTGCAGAAAAGCTGGAAAGCAAAATCAAAGAGGCTGGGATTGAGCTTTTAATTCCCAACAATATTTTTTCACTGGGCTGGAATCTGCCGGCTGCAGTTGCCTTTAAAAAAGTAATTGAAAGGTTAAGTTTAAAAACTATCGCCCACCACCACGACTTCTACTGGGAGCGCGAACTCTATTCTAATCCAGTCTGCAGCTTTGTAGATGAGCTGCTGGAAGAATATTTTCCGCCGCGGCTGGAAGAGATTGAGCATGTGGTGATTAATAAAATTGCTCAGAGGGAGCTTAAAAAAAGAAAGGGGCTTAATTCTACAGTTGTGCCCAATGTTTTTGACTTTAAACAGCCTCTCTGGCAGGAAGATCAGTACAATCAGGATCTAAGGAAAAAGCTCGGCATAAAAGAAGATGATCTGGTGGTTCTGCATGCTACAAGAATTGCTGAGCGGAAGGCAATAGAGCTGGCGATAGAGTTTACAGCTAAACTGCAGAATGAAAATTTAGCCGGCAGCTTATATGATGGCCGCAATTTTGATGAAGAAAATAGAGTTGTGTTTTTACTGCCTGGTCTGACAGAGGATAATGATCGCTACGTAGAATTTTTAGATCAGCATGCTAAAAAAAATCAAGTAAAGTTAATCTGGGCAGCTGATTTATTTGCTCACCAGCGGCAGGAGCAGGATGGGGAAAAGATTTATTCACTCTGGGACAGTTATGTTATCTCAGATTTAATTACTTATACCAGCATCAAAGAGGGCTGGGGAAATCAGCTTTTAGAAGCGCTGTTTGCTAAAAAACCGGTAGTTGTTTTAGAATATCCGGTCTTTCAAAGTGATATCAAAGAACATAATTTAGAACTGGCCTCACTTGGTGGAAAATATAGCCGCCGTAAAGATGGCTATATCAAAATTGAAGCAGAAAAATATGAGCCTGCCTTAAAAGAAGCATTAAAGTATTTAAAAGATGGTGATTACAGAAAAAAAGCGGTTGAGAAGAACTTTGAAACTGCAGCTGAAAACTTTTCCTATCAGCGTTTAGAAGAATTATTAAAAGGACTGCTTAAGCAGTTATAAG
>QBLP01000352.1 GCA_003070825.1 Halanaerobium sp.
CCGGTAATTCCTGTTGAAAGTCCCACTGTACCAAAGGCAGAAACTGTCTCAAATAAAACATCAATAAATTGAAAGTCTTCGATCACTAATAAAAGCGTAGTTACCAGTACAACCAGCCCGGCAGCCAGCATTGTAATAGTAAAAGCCTCATAGACGATCTTTTTTTCAAAGCGGCGGTTATATACTTCCATGTCTTCTTTACCTGTAATCATGTTTTTTAAGGTAACAAGCATCACTCCAAAAGTAGTTGTTTTGATACCTCCACCGGTTGAGCCGGGCGAAGCACCAATAAACATTAAGATAATGATAATAAAAAGTGACGATTGTTTTAGAGCTCCGGTTGCAACTGTATTAAAACCTGCTGTTCTTGGTGTTACAGATAAAAACATTGCTCCCAGTGTTTTATCAAGAAGTGGTAAACCAGCAAGAGTATTATCATACTCTAAAACAAAAAATACTATAAAACCAAAGATCAAAAGAGCTAATGTTATTACGAGAACTATTTTAGTCTGCAGAGTTGATTTTTTAAACCTGACTCTGTTATAAGCTTCTACCATTACTCCAAAACCTATACCACCTAAGATAATTAAGGCCATAATAACAAAGTTAATTGTTATATCACCGGTGAAATTTTCTAAACTGTTTCCAAAAAGATCAAAACCAGCATTATTAAAGGCAGATACAGCGTGGAAAATAGCCAGATAAATTGCCCTCCCTGCAGGATAATCCTCAACCAGACGGACAAATAAAATAACTGCAGCAGTTCCTTCAATAACAAAGGTAAATCCAAGCAGGTACTGGACCAGTCTCACCATTCCTGATATCTGATACTGATTTAAATCTTCCTGAATAATTAATCTTTCTTTTAAACTTATTTTCTTACCAATTATAAAGGCAAATAAAGTAGACATCGACATAATACCCAGTCCACCAATCTGAATTAAAAGCATAATAACTGTTGACCCAAAATGAGTAAAAGCTTCTTTAGTATTCACAACAATTAAACCTGTCACACAGGTGGCAGATGTGGATGTAAACACTGCATCTACTGCATTTAAGCCCTGCCCATCTGTTGTCGCTATCGGCATCATTAAAAGTATTGAACCCAGCATGATTAATATAAAATAGCCAAAAACTAAGTATTGGGCCGGGGTTAGGTTCTTCTTACTGATCTTCATCCTCCCCACTCCTCTCAAAACAAATATATGTAATTATTAAATTAATTAAAGCTCTATTAAATCAAAAAAACACTACAGATAGACTGTAGTGCCAATAGATAAGTTTCACCATAATAGAGTATAATGATGGCATCACGTCTGTCCCTTATTTAAAGTCTACGGAGTTAGCTGTCGGGCTAGAAGTAAAGGTCTTCTTCTAATATAGATTCGCCCCAAAAATTGGGTCCCCCGTTCTCAGATGAGATTAGACAACAGAATCATTTTCTTTTCCTATATTAAAACACATTATAATTATTTTGTCAAATATGTGATTGGAATAATTTACTCATAATTATTAAGCGTGGGGCAACCTCTTTACCAACTGATATAAAAACATCCTTTATATTGTTATCTGGCCTCTTTTGAGACTTTCTTTAAATGAATATCTTTTTTCATACAGAATAACCTAATTAAAAATGTCACAGCAAAGGCCGTATACAGAGCTGCTTTATTA
>QBLP01000353.1 GCA_003070825.1 Halanaerobium sp.
TATTTAATTGTTATTTAATATTTCCTGCAGCTCTTCAGGTGACAGTTCATTAAATTCTTTTTCTTCATCATTTTTATATTTAGCCAGAACTTCATCTCTGTTTTTTGCATGATCATCAGTTTGCTCTTCTTCGTCCTGTTGATCTAACTTATTCGATTCATCTGCCACAGTCTCACCATTTTGATTGATTTCTGCAGAGTTATCCGCATATACAGTTCCACCGTAGTTTATAATTCTCGGAGTCACTAAGATAACAAGCTCAGTTTTATTGGTTTCTCCACTGCGAGATTTAAATATTTCTCCAATTAATGGTATCTCTGATAAGAAAGGAACCTTAGACATTGACTCTATTTCATCTTCCTGAATTAGACCACCAATTGCAAAGGTTTCTCCATCTTCCAGCCTCAACCTGGTATCAACAGATCTTGTTTTTCTGGAAGGTGGTTCTGGTCCTGGAGGGTTAGCTCCAAAACTACTGACACTTGGATTAATTTTTAATTCAATCTCATTATTCTGAGTAATCCAGGGAGTAAAGGTTAGTTCTATCCCGGCTCTTTCATAATCATAAGATCTAATATTACCATCCTCATCAAAATTAGGAGAAGGAACCTCATCAATAATTGACATTTGGGCTTCTTCGCCATTTAAAGTCATTAAACGCGGATTAGCAAGTGTTTTGGAAGTACCATCATTTTCAATCGCTCTAAAGAAGTTCGGCCAGGTTAATTCTATTCCTTCGATCTGACCAAATTCTGCTCCATCAGCATCAGCTAATGAAGGATCACTGCTGTCTTTGATAAAGTGAATTCTGCTTAACATATCAGAACTTAAATCAATCCCAAAGTCTTCTAAACTTTCAGTTGAGATTTCTTCAACTCTAGTTTCGATTATAACCTGCTGCTGAGGTTTATTGATTTCTTCAACCAGTTCCACAACACCATTGAGTTTATTTTTAGCTCCATTAATTATTATTTCTTTGCGCTTTGCATTGACATGGAGCTTAATATCTGGATAAAATTTTCCCACTATTTCGGTAATCTGTTCTGTATCAACATAATCAACTCTAATATTTCTTGTTTCCGGCTCCAGACTCTCGTCATAGGTTGCAACCATCGAAATTGCACTTTCTACATCATCTTTAGTTCCACTAATAATTATTTTGTTTGTGAGTGGATTTGATCTAATAGCAAGTTCAGGGTTGATATTTGTTAACTTGTCTGTTAAATCTGCCATTTCAGCATTGATCACCTGATAACTGTCGGTATATCTTTTTTCTTTTTCTTCTTCCTTTTCAGCTATTTCAGCTTCAGCCTGAGCAATTTCTGCTTCTTCTCTTTCCTGAACAACTGCCGAAGAATCAAGGCGGTTAATCATTTCTTTAATTTCTCTGACTCTTGCTTCTTCTCCCTTTAAAATAAACTGTCTTCGGACTGAATCAGAAGTGATCTGAGTTTCAGGGAAAATATCTCTGACAATTACTGATATACTTTCCATATCATTAGAGTTAATTGGTACAAACTCGGTCACAATATTAGCATAAATCTGATCAATTCTATCTGGTGGGGCAACTACAACCGTATTCTCATCCCACTTATAGGTCAGTGACCTGGTCTGGGTAATTAAGTCTAATGCTTTTTCAAAACTTATATCTTTTAGATGAACAGTAAC
>QBLP01000354.1 GCA_003070825.1 Halanaerobium sp.
GTCGGTAAAAGAGCGGAAATTACTCAGGCTCTTATTAATTTTTTAGAAAATAATCTTGAGCTTCCAATAATTATTCAGGATGAGCGTCTGACAACAAGTCAGGCTAAAAATATTCTGTTGGAAGCCGATGTCAGCAGAGAAGGCAGAAAAAAGGTAATTGACAAGATGGCAGCTGCTTTAATTCTGCAGTCCTATCTTGATCAGCAGTAAACTTATTGTACCTTTATTGTACCTGGTTCAAATCAAACGATTTGAACCAAAACGATTTGAACCAGGTACAGGAGAAATGATTCACAAACCATAAAACGAAAGGGGTAATTATAATGAGTGATGGAAAGTTTTGGATTGATGAAGACGAAAAGGAACTGGTTTTATCAGATGGCACAGGTGAGAGCCGCTTTATTATAGAAGATGATCTGGTGATTGATGGAGTAAAATATTTAATTATTGTTGATGCCAGAGCCGGTGAAGACGCTGATGCCACAGTTGTTAAGATTTTAAATGAGGGTGAAGAAGAAATCATCATCCCTGTTGAAGAAAAAGAAGAATTCGAAAAAGTTCAGGCAGCTTACATAGAGGATATGGAGTAATAAATTATGGGAGGAAGAATTTGAAGTTGAAAAGAACAGCCCTGGTATTTTTGATTTTTATCATAGTACTCAGCTTTTCGCTGAGGGCCTATTCTTTAATGGAGCCAATAAATGAGGTTGATCCAAGTGAGATTAAAGTCCAGATTGAAAAAGGGATGACCGGGCGGGCTATTGCAGAAAAACTGGAAGCAGAGGGTGTAATTAAATCCTCTACTATTTTTTATTTACTGCTCCGCTTTAAAGGGATTAACAACCTCCAGGCTGGCTATTACAGCTTTTCAACTTCAGATACACCTCTGGAAATAATTGATAAGCTGCAGCGGGGAGAAGAAGAAAGATTTAAAGTTACTATCCCTGAGGGCTTTACTCTGGCAGAGATTTTAGATAGATTTGCTGCCCTTGAGAGGCCTCAGTATGAGAGAGAACTTCTGGCTGCAGAGATCAATAAACAGGCTGCAGAACTGGAGTTGGAGACTTCTCTGGAGGATTCTCCTTTAAGTATAGATCAGCTCTATCTGGCGGAAGGGATAATTATTCCCAACACCTATAATTTCCCGATGAGTTATCAGGAAAGTGATATTGCAGAAGATTTAATATCTTACTTTAAAGAAGAAAGACTGCCTCTGATTAGAGAAGCAGCTGAGTCAGCAGATTATTCTGCTTATGAACTTTTAATAATTGCTTCTCTAATTGAAGAAGAAGGAAAACTGGCAGCTGAAAATAAAATTATTGCCTCAGTAATTTATAACCGCCTGGAGCAGGGAATGCCGCTGCAGTTAGATGCTACAGTTCAGTATGCACTGCCTGAGAGAACTTCCAGGGTATTATACAGAGATTTAGAAATAGACTCTCCCTATAATACCTATCAAATAGAAAAACTGCCGCCAACACCAATTGCAAGTCCCGGTAATCAGGCTCTAAAAGCAGCAATTAATCCGGCTGAAAGTGATTATTTATTCTATTTTGCCCGGGGGGACGGCAGCCATATCTTTACAGAAAGCTATGACGAGCATCTGCAGAAACAGAGGGCTGTCTCTTATACACATCTGACGCTGCCGACGATCTTACGCGT
>QBLP01000057.1 GCA_003070825.1 Halanaerobium sp.
AGATTTAATATATAATTGTATATAAATTGGTAAAGAAGGGGGTAGAATAATGAAGGGGAATATAGATGAACTAATAAAAGAATTAAGCTTAAAAGAAAAAGCTTCATTGCTTTCAGGTGGAGATGTCTGGCAGACTGAAGCAGTTGCCAGGCTGGATATTCCGGCAATATTTTTAGTTGATGGACCACATGGAGTTCGTTATGTTGCTGACAGGCATCATGCGGATCCTGCCAAAAAAGCTACCTGTTTTCCAACAGCTGTCAATCTGGCAGCAAGCTGGGATTTAGAACTGATAAAAAAAGTTGCGGCTGCTCTTGCTGAAGAATCAAAAGCCCGAGGTGTTGATATACTTTTGGGTCCGGGGATCAATATGAAGCGCTCTCCACTTGGGGGCAGAAATTTTGAATATTTTTCTGAAGATCCATTCTTAAGTGCTGAACTGGCGATTGCTTTTATTAAAAAAGTTCAGAATAAAGGAATTGGAACCTCGCTAAAGCATTATGCTGCCAATAATCAGGAATACAAACGTTTTTCCATTGATGCTCAGATTGACGAAAGGCCCCTGAGGGAAATTTATCTGGCAGCATTCGAAAAAGTTGTCAAAAAAGCTAATCCCTGGACGATAATGGCTGCCTATAACCAGATCAATGGAGATTTTGCCACTGAAAATAAATACTTACTGCAGGATATCCTCCGGGATCAATGGGGATATGATAATCTGATTATTTCCGACTGGTGGGCTATTCATGATAGAGTTAAAGCTCTAAAAGCTGGACTTGATCTTGAGATGCCTGGTGCAGATCCCGTTAATGATCAAAAAATTGTGGATGCTGTTGAAGCTGGAGAGTTGAGTCAGGAAATAGTTGATGAGTCAGCAGCAAGAGTTTTAGATTTGATTTTAAAGGCTCAGGAGACTGAAAAAAATACTGAACTGCCGGCAGAAGAACACCATCAGCTGGCAAAAGAAATTGCTGCAGACACAATTATTCTGCTTAAAAACCAGGGAGATTTACTGCCGCTGACCGAAGCGAAAATTGCTGAAAAGGAATCGCTGCTGGTGGTGGGGGAGCTGGCCCAGGAGGTTCGCTATCAGGGTATTGGTAGTTCACAGGTTAATCCTACCAGACTGGATAATCATTATCAGGCTTTAGAAGATAAATTTGCAGAGGAGCTCGCAGTTCATTATACTCCCGGCTATAGTTCGGAGGCCGAAGCAGAGGAAAATGAGAACTTAAGAGAAAAAGCGCTGAGAGAAGCTGAAAATAAAGATTATGTAATTATTTATGCCGGTCTACCGGATAAGGTTGAGGCTGAAGGCTATGACCGCAAAGATATGCAGCTGCCTGAAGAGCAGAATCAGCTGATTAAGGAACTGGCAAAGGTCAATCCCAATATCATAGTTGTTTTAAATAATGGTGCGCCTGTCGAAATAAGGCAGTGGCTTGATAATGTATCTGCTGTAATAGAAGCCGGTTTGCCGGGGCAGGCTGGAGCTTTAGCACTGGCTGAAATAATTGCAGGAGAAGTTAGTCCTTCTGCAAAGCTGGCCGAAAGCTATCCCTTAAAACTGGAAGATAATCCTTCTTACCTTGATTTTCCGGGCAGTAATGGCACTGTACGATATGGAGAAGGAATTTATATTGGCTACCGCTATTATGATAAAAAGAAAATGGATGTTCTTTTTCCCTTTGGTTTTGGACTTTCCTATACAGAGTTTGCTTATCGGGCTCTGGAGGCTCCCGATTATCTGGCAGAAGGAGAAAAATTAAAGTTAAAAGTTTTAATAGAAAATACAGGCCAGTTTACAGCTAAGGAGGTTGTGCAGCTGTATATTTCTCAAAGCAGTCCCGCACTGGAACGACCACCAAAAGAACTCAAGGGATTTGCAAAAATTGAGCTTGAACCCGGCGAAAAGGAATGGCTGGAGCTGGAACTAGATTATCAGGATTTAGCCTATTATCACCCGGATGCTGGCTGGATAGTTGAAGAAGATCAGTATAAAATAATGATTGGTGCTTCTTCAAGAGATATTAAATTCACAGAAGAGATTCAGGTTGAAAGCTCTTTTAAACTTAAAGATTTAACAGCCAAGTCTCCTTTTGAAGACTGGCTTGCTGATCCTCTGGGCAAAAAAGCAGTCGAAGAAGTTTTAAGCCAGGAAGAAATTAAAGAAATTGGATTTTTTAAAGCCTGGCCGATTTATAGACTCCATTTCTTCGCTGCAGATCAGGTTAGCTTGGAAGATATAGAAGATATTTTAGATATTTATCAGGATTTATAGATTTTTGTATTTGACAAAAATTATTGTAGAGTTGGGCCGGGAGTGTTTCTCCGGCCTGGCCTTCTTAAAAAATTAAAAGAGGTGAGTTAAATGAGAGAATGGGAAGATCCAAATATTTATGCAGTTAATAAGCGTCTCCCCCATGCAAACCGTATTTTCTTTTTAGATCAGGAAACTCTGACTGATTATAATTTTCAATCTTTAAATGGGGAGTGGGATTTTAAATACCTGCAGAATCATAATACATATCAGCTGGATTTTTACAGAAAAGATTTTTCTACTTTAGATTGGGATAAGATTACAGTTCCTTCTAACTGGCAGCTGGAAGGTTATGATAGACCACATTATACCAATGTTAATTATCCTTTTCCGGTAGAACCGCCTAAAGTTCCTTCCGAAAATCCAGCCGGGCTTTACCGCAGAGAGTTTTATTTGAGTCCTGACCTGGAGGGAGAGCAGAACTTAATCCGTTTTGAGGGCGTTGATTCAGCCTTTTATCTCTGGCTTAATGGCGAGTATATTGGTTACAGTCAGGGGAGCAGGCTGGCAGCAGAGTTTGATTTAACTGAGCATTTAAATTATGGAGGTCAAAATCTGCTTGCAGTTAAAGTTATTAAGTGGTCAGATGGAAGTTATTTAGAGGACCAGGATATGTGGTGGCTGAGCGGAATTTATCGTGATGTATACCTTTATTCTCAACCTTTTTTTCAAATTGAAGATTTTAAAATTGAAAGTGAATTTAAAAGAAAGCAGGAGCTGGGAATTTTAAATTGTGATTTTGAGGTGCTTTCCTACCAGGAATATATTCCTGAGGGTTCACAGATTAAAATTGCTCTCTATGATCAGGGAGTAAGAGCAGCAGCTGAAACTATTGACTTACCGGAGCTGAAACAAAAAAGACTGAATAAGTTTAAGACAGAACTGGAGATTGCTGAACCTGCTGCCTGGTCAGCAGAAAATCCATACCTTTACCAGCTGGAGATTAAGCTTTTAAATCCAGCCGGAGAAAAAATTCAGACTATCAGGCAGAAGGCTGCTTTTAGAACAGTTGAAATCAAAGACGCTCAGCTGCTGGTCAACGGTAAGACAGTGATGATTAGAGGAGTTAACCGGCATGATTTCGATCCTGATCTCGGCAGAGCAGTCAGCCGCGAAAAAATGGAAGAAGATATTTTACTAATGAAAAAACATAATATCAATGCTGTCCGTACAGCCCACTATCCAAACCATCCTTATTTTTATGAACTCTGTGATAAACATGGACTTTATGTGCTGGCTGAAACCGATATAGAATGTCACGGGATGGAGCCAGTTGGTCGCTGGGATGAACTGGCTGACTCAGAGGATTGGCGGGGAGCTTTTCTGGACAGAATGGAAAGAATGGTTGAGCATTATAAAAATCATCCTTCAATAATCATCTGGTCTTTAGGTAATGAGTCCGGTTTTGGTGATAACCACCGCAGTATGGCAGAGTTAACCCGCAGACTGGATCCAACAAGGCCAATCCACTATGAGGGTGACCGCAAGCAGGAAGTTGCAGACATTATTGGTCCGATGTATCCGACAATTAAGAAGACTGCAGAACTGGCTCAAAAAAGAGAAAAACCGGTCATCTTATGTGAATATGCTCATGCGATGGGTAACGGCCCCGGTGAACTAAAAGAGTACTGGGATGTATTTTATAAATATCCGTCAGCTCAGGGAGGATTTATCTGGGACTGGCTGGATCAGGGAATAGCTGTTGAAAATTCAGCTGGAGAGATCTGTTATACTTATGGTGGCGATTTTGGTGACCAGCCAAATGATAAGAACTTTAACATCAATGGCCTGGTATTTCCTGACCGCACTCCTTCTCCCGGTTTAACTGAATATAAATATGTAATGGCTCCTTTTAAAATTTGTGATTTTAATTTTAAAGAGGCTAAAGTTAAAATAGAGAATCAATTTGATTTTATCGACAGCTCAGATTATAAGCTGAACTGGGAAGTAAAAACTGGTGGGATTGTCATTGAAAGCGGCAGTCAGAAGTTTGAGCTTCAAGCTGGAGAAACTGGGGAGTTTAGAGTTGAAGGACTGAAGCTAGATGACCTGGAATTAATAATTGAAGAGAAGGGAAGAGAGATCGAGGATAATCTGCCTGCAGACAGCTATCTCAGTTTTTCTATAGTTTTAAACAATAAAAGCAGCTGGGCAGAAGCCGGTCACGAGATAACATTTAAACAGTTTAAACTTCCTTTTATTTTTGATAGACTGTATCATCCTGCTCATAAACACTTAAAAAATAAAGCTCTAAGCCTAACAGAAAGCGATCTCTATATAAAAGTAGAGGGTAATGAGTTCAGTGTTTTCTTTGATAAGGCAAGCGGTAAGCTGAGTGAATATATTTACCGTGGTAAGAGTCTGATTGAGCGGGGACCGGAGTTGAGTTTCTGGCGGGCTCCTATCGATAATGATAATACTGATATTACTCATAACTATACTTCTGAGTGGAAAGAACAGGGAATCGATAAATTTAGGCAGCGCTTGGACGAAATAAAAGTTGTTGAAGCAGAAGAAAATTATGTACTGATCAAAAGCCTCTATACAATTGCGCCAGCTGCGAAAGATTTAATTATTAAGGCTGAACTGGATTATAAAATCTATGATAATGGTGAGGTAGAAATAGTTACAGCTGGAGAATTTAAAGATCAAAAAGATCATTCTCTACCCAGAATTGCGCTGGAGCTGGAATTAAGCCAGGATCTAGATAATCTAAGCTGGTTTGGTAGAGGACCGGGGGAATCCTATCCGGACAGCAAAAGAGCATCATATTTTGATCTCTTTACTAAAAAAGTGGGTGAACTTCATACTCCTTATGTTTATCCACAGGATAATGGTAATCGTTCGGACAATAAATGGTTGAAGTTGAATAATAAAGTAGGAGCTGGAATTGAGTTTTTTAATTCAAAAGAATTTGATTTTACCGCTCACTGTTACAGTAAAGCTGATCTGGAGATGGCCCACCATGATTGTGAGCTTCCGTTCCGGGATGAGATTTATCTGGAGCTAATTCATAAAAATCGTGGTCTCGGAAGTACATCCTGTGGTCCTAAGGCTTTAAAGAAATATGAATTAAGTGTAAAGGAATTCGAATTTGAGATTAACTTTAAAGGGATTGACTATTAAAATTAATCTGAACCTGGTTCAAATGAGCTTATTTGGACCAGGTTCAAAATACTAAGAATAAATTCAGAGAATTTGATATTTAATCTTGCAAATTGTATGAAAATTTGTTATTATATAAATATGTTAATTTAAACGTTTTAAAAGAGGGCGATTATATGGCTGTAACTTTAAATGATATTGCCAGAAAAGCAGGAGTTTCACTGGCAACTGTCTCACTAGCACTAAATGACAGTAACAAAGTAAATAAAGATACCAAAATTAGAATTAAAGAAATAGCAGATGAACTAAACTATGTCCCCAATGCGAGGGCTAGAGCACTGGTAAAAAAGTCAACTAAAACTATTGGACTGGTTATACCTGAGGTGGTTAACCCTTTCTTTGCCGAGCTGGCTCAGGCGATTAAGGATTATGTGCGCAGTCAGGACTTTAATGTTATTTTGTGCAGTACTGACTATCAGAGTGAAGAAGAATTAAGGTATATCAATATGTTTCGCTCTGGCCAGGTTGATGGTGCAATATTTGCCTGTGTAGGAGATATGATGGCTCAGCACAACGAATTGATTATCAAACTGGTTGAAGAAAATATACCAGTTATTTATGTTGACCGTGATGGAGTAGATCATGATTTGATTCCAGTTGTTAAAAGTGATGTTTACCATGCTGCTTATCAGGCAGCAGATTATTTGATTTCACTTGGCCACCGCGAACTTGCTTTTGCTGGTCAGAGTGTAGAAAGATTAAATGGTTTTAAAAGCGCTTTAATGAAGCATGGACTGGAGCTTAAAGAAGAAAATATTTACTATGATTATTTAAGAATGGAAGGTGGCTACACAGTTGGCGAAAAAATAGCTGCCAGAGCCAATAAACCAGAGGCTGTAGTTTGTTTAAATGATGAAATGGCGATTGGTGTAATTCAGGCTTTAATTGCTGAGAAAGTTAAAGTTCCAGAAGATATATCTGTAGTTGGAATTGATAATATTAAAATGGCAAATTTCTATAATCCCTCTCTGACTACAGTTAATATACCGGTCAGTCAGATGGGAGATAAAGCAGCAGAAATACTGCTTAAGAGAATAGCTGGAGAAACTCTTAGTCCAAAAGAAAAGTTTTTTATCTTTCCTACAGAATTGGTAATTAGAGATTCTAGTCGGAAAGCTTAGCTAAAATAAAAGCTCCAGAAATTTACAAGTACCCGGTACTTAAGTTGGTACTTGAGAGGAGGGATATTTTAAAGCAAATTTAAAACGTTTAAATTTAGGTTTTAAAATCAAAAGGGGGTTATTTTTAAATGAATTTTAAGAATTTTTCACTTATTACAATTACTTTAGTGATGGTTATGGCACTGTCTTTCTCTGCGGCAGCTCAGGATACTCTGGTTGTAAACACCTATACCAGTGATCCGGCGCCAAGAAAAGCAATGCAGGAACTGGTTGCTCAGTATGAAGAAATGAATCCTGATGTTGATGTTGAACTGAACATAACAGCTCACGAAGATTTTAAACAGGCAATTAGAGTCTGGTTAACATCTGATAATCCACCAGATGTATTCAGCTGGTTTGCTGGCAATAGAGCTGGTTACTTTGTAGACCGTGGTCTGGTAATGGATATTACAGATGTCTGGGAAGAAGAAAACTTCTATGAAAAGTTTCCTAAGGCATTCCAGAGTATCAGTGTTTATGATGATAAAGCTTACTTCTTACCCCATAACTATTACTGGTGGTCTGTATTCTACAGAGAGTCAATTTTTGAAGAATATGGTTTAGAAGAGCCAGAAACCTGGGATGAATTCCTGGAAGTAGGAGAAACTTTAAAAGAAAACGGAATTACACCTTTTGCTATCGGTACAAAATTCCGCTGGACAGCCGCCGCTTTCTTTGACTATTTCAACATGCGGATCAACGGAGCTGAATTCCACAAAGAATTAATGGCCGGTAATATTCCATTTACAGATGAGAGAGTTGCAGATGTCTTTGAAAAGTGGAAGTACTTAATCGAAAATGACTATTTTGTAGAAAATGCTGCAGCCTACTCCTGGCAGGAAGGTCTACAGTTCCTTTCTAGAGGAGATGCAGCTATGTATCTGATGGGACAGTTTATCTTAGATGCAACTTCCGAAGAGGTTGCTCAGGATCTTAACTTCTTCCGCTTCCCAATTATTGACGAAGATGTACCAGTTGCCGAAGATCTGCCTACAGATGGTTTTATGGTTCCCGCTAAAGCTCCGCATCCAGAACTGGCAAAAGACTTTATTGCCTTCCTGGGCTCAGTTGAAGGTCAGCGCTTATTTGCTGAAGACTTAGGCCGTCTGGTAACTAATAAAAATATGGATGATGAAGTATATGATGATCTAACAAATAAAGGTAGAAAGATGATTGATGAAACAGATGAATTAGCTCAGTTCTATGATCGTGATATGGATCCAGAACTTGCTGATAAAACAATGGACTCTTTAATGGCATTCTGGTATTCACCAGAAGATTACAGAAATATCATGAAAGAAATGGAAGCACATCGTCAGAACTTTATCAATGACTAAATAATCAAGATCTCACCTGTGGGGTCAGGCGACCTCACAGGTGAAGATTTTTTGGAGGTGTTATTTTGAAAAGAAAGTATATACCGTGGGCATTTTTATCTATACCCTTAAGTTTATATTCAGTCTGGGTAATTGGGCCAACAATTTATACAATTTATTTAAGTTTAACCAACTGGGATGGCTTAACAGCACCAGAGTTTCAGGGGATAAAGAATTATCTGGACTTATTTAATGATCCTATATTTTATACTTCTTTAGTTAATAATGTTAAATGGCTGGTTATTTTTATGGCTATTCCGGTTAGTGTGGGTCTATTTTTAGCAATTTTATTAAGCAAAGAAATTAAATGGGCCAGAGGTTATAAGGCAGCTATTTATTCACCGATGATTTTGGCACCGGTTGTTATTGGTCTGATCTGGTCCTGGATCTATCAGCCGCAGGGTGGACTTTTAAATAATACTTTAACCTATATTGGGCTGGAGAGTTTGACCAGGGGCTGGCTTAGTAATCCCAATACAGCTTTATATGCGATTATTGGAGCAGCAGTCTGGCGGCATACCGGTTATGTAATGCTTTTATTTTTATCAGGTCTAACAGCAATTTCACCTACAGTTATTGAGGCATCCAAGATTGATGGAGCTTCAGCCTGGCAGAGATTTCGTTATATTTTGCTGCCACTTTTAAAGCCGACAACTGTAATTGTAATTGTAATTACGATGATTCAGTCTTTAAGAGCTTTTGACTTTGTCAGCATGATGACCAGAGGTGGACCTTTTAATACCACCAATGTTTTAGCACATTATATGTATACTGAAGCCTTTAAGAATTATAATATGGGTTATGGTGCCTCAATTGCTGTAGTCTTATTTGCAATTATGTTTATCTTTATAGTTATTTATCTACGCCAGATCAGGAAAGGGGAGCTCGAATAATGCAGTTATCAATTCATCAGAAAAAAAGAATCAAACATGCAGTAATTTTTGCTGCCCTAC